>JALULU010000281.1 GCA_027040585.1 Acidobacteriota bacterium
TATTTTTAATATTGAGATCTGACACTAATTGATATTAAAATGTTTAAGACTTAAGTTTAAATTTTTTCTATTTTGTGAATAAAATTGTTGATTTTTTTATATTGTCTTATTATAATTCCTTTTCGCCACCGGTAGGCAGTTAATTCTGCCAAAGAAAAGCTGAAAATTTTATTACAAGGAGAGTGCAAAAGTGCATAAGTATGAATTGGTTTATTTACTAAATCCTGAAACGTCTGATGACAAACAAAAGGAAATTATGGACAAACTAAAAGGCTACATTGAGCAAATGGGTGGTATTGTCGACCGTTCAGAATTGTGGGCAAAAAGGAGACTTGCTTATCCAATCAGGAAATTTAATGAGGCATTTTACTTCATCATAAATTTCCAGGGATATGGCGAAATTGTTGAAGAACTTGAAAGAAGGTTGAGAGTTACAGATGAAGTCATAAGATTTCTAACAGTTAACAGAGATAGAGAATTAAAAATAATTGAAAAAATGAAAGCTTATAGAAGAAAAAAGGCTGAAAAAATTGAAAGAAAAAGGGCAATGGCAGAAGAAAGAAGGGAATTTCAAAGATCATCTGAATTAAACAGAACTAATGAAAGTGAGGTAAATGGAAATGAATAATAGTAATGATCAAAAACCAAACAACAATCAACAAAGAAGATTTTACTTTTCAAGAAGAAGAAAAGTTTGTAAACTTTGTGAGGAAAAAATTGATGAAATTGATTACAAAGATGTAAATCTTCTAAAGCAGTTTATTAGAGATAGGGGGAGAATAACCCCAAGAAGGTTAACAGGTACATGTACACTTCATCAGAAAAAATTAAAAAGAGCTATTAAGAGAGCAAGGATGCTTGCGTTATTACCTTTCATGTCAGATGAAATAGATAAACTCTAAATCGGGGTGCAAAAATGGAAATAATTTTAATAGAAAATGTGGATAACCTTGGAAGAAGAGGTGATGTTGTAAACGTTGCCGGTGGATATGCCAGAAATTATTTAATTCCAAAAGGTTTAGCTATTCTGGCAACTCCAGGAAATTTAAAATTTGTTGAGCAACAGAAGTTAAAATGGGCAAAAAAAGAAGCAAAAGAAAAAGAAGAAGCTGAAACTGTTGCAAAATCTATTGAAAATCTTGAAATTGAAATATTTAAAAAAGTTGGAGAAGAAGAAAGTTTATATGGTTCTGTAACATCTCATGATATTGCAGACAAATTAAATGAACTTGGATACAACATTGACAAGAAAAAGGTTTCACTTGACCATCCTTTAAAGACTTTGGGTGAATACACGGTTCCAATTAAACTTCACAGAGAAGTTATTGCCAATGTTAAGGTAATAGTAAAACCTGAAGAAACAAACGAGTAATTTTTAGGGGGCATTTTCTTATCCCCCTTTTCTCCTTTTAGAAATGGCTGATAAAAAGAAAATTTCAACAAAAATTAAACCTTTGCCAGCAGATGAAGACGCTGAGAAAGCTATACTTGGATCTTTAATACTGGCTCCTCAAAAAATAAGTGACATAATTGGTAAACTGGAAACATCTGATTTCTATTATCGTACTCACAAAATTTTATTTAGCAGAATAATTGCCCTATACAATGAAAAGGGTGGAAAAGATAATTTTGAAATTGACATCCTTGCCTTAAAAAATAAAGTTACCCCTGAAGGTGAGGATTCCTCAATAGATTCAAGTTTTATTAATAACATAATGACCTATGGCTCATCTTTTTCAAATTTAGATCTTTATGTTGACATTGTAAAAGAAAAATCACTATTTAGAAAAATAATTAATTTATCAAATGAGGTTATTGAAAGTTGTTATAACCCTTCTTTGAAACCCATAGAAATTATAAGGGATCTTGAAGATAAAATCTTTGAACTATCACAAGAAAGGGAAAGGGGAGACTTTGTCAAAATAAGTGAAGAAGTTGGAAATGTTTTAAACGAAATCAAGGAAAAATTAAACAATCACAACCCTATTACGGGAATACCAAGTGGATTTGAACAGTTGGATCTAAAAACCACTGGATTTCATCCCGGGGAACTTATTATTCTTGCAGCAAGACCTTCTATGGGAAAAACAAGTCTTGCTCTTGATATAGCAAAAAATGCCTCACAAAAAGGATTTACTGTAGCTTTCTTTTCTCTTGAAATGAGTATAAAGCAGATTGTATTTAGACTACTATCTTCATTTTCTAAGATAGAATACAAGAAATTAAGGACAGGATTTATATCTGCTGATCAAGAATTTGTCAAAGTAGGTAAAATTGCTAATGAACTTGATAAATATAATATTTTTATTGACGATACATCTGGTATAACAATTTTAGAATTGAAAAGTAAATTAAAAAGAATGATGATAAAAGAAGGGAAAAAAATAGATCTGGTGGTAGTTGACTACCTACAATTAATGCAAGGTGATAAAAGTTTTAAAGTAAGAGAACAGGAAATTTCTTACATTTCAAGGGGATTAAAATCAATTGCCAAGGATTTTGATGTTCCAGTGTTGGCTCTTTCTCAGTTAAACAGGTCTCCAGAAACGAGAAGAGGTGACCACAGGCCCCAATTATCAGATTTAAGGGAGTCAGGTTCAATAGAACAGGATGCTGATATGGTTCTATTTATATATAGACCTGAAAAGTATGGAGAAGAGGAGAAAAAAGGAATTGCTGAAATAATAATTGGAAAAAATAGAAATGGAGAACTTGGCAATATACGCCTTGCATTTATAGAAAAATTTGCCTCTTTTAGAGATCTCGATGAGTCATATATTACATCGGAAGAATTTTAAAGAATTCCCACTTATTGCTATACTTGGTCCAACCGCTTCCGGGAAAACTTACTTAAGTAAAAAAATTTCAAAAACAATTAAAGAAAAATATAACTTTCAATCGGAAATAATAAATTGTGATTCTATACAGGTCTATAAGTTTTTAGATATTGGCTCTGCAAAAATTCCTCCAGAAGAAAGAGAAAATATTCCCCACCATATGATTGACATTGTAAGACCAGACGAAGATTTTTCAGCAGGGGATTTTATGGAAATTGGAAGGAAAAAAATTTATGAAATAGTTGAAAGAGGAAATATACCTATTATTTGTGGTGGAACAGGATTTTATTTTAGAAGCCTTGTCTATGGAATTTTTGAAGGACCTGAAGGAGACGAAAAAATAAGAAATAGACTAAAAAAGATGATAGATAAATTTGGCACAAAGAAGTTATATAAACTACTGAAAAAAGTTGACCCAGAATATTCGAAAAAGATATCGGAGAATGATAAAAATAGAATAGTAAGGGCTTTAGAAGTCTATTTTTTAACCAAAAAACCAATATCATATTTTCACAAAAAAGAAAAATCAGACCCCATAAAGGGACTTAAGTTTTTCTTTTATTGTTTAAATCCACCGAGAGAAAAGCTATATGAGAAAATAAACAAAAGAGTTGATGAAATGATTGAAGAGGGTCTTTTAAATGAAGTAAAGGAGTTATTGGAAAAGTTTCCAAAAGATTCGAAGGGGTTTGAAGCAATTGGATATAGAGAAATTATAAGTTTTTTAAAAGGTGAAATTGATTTAGATAGGGCAGTAAATCTAATTAAAAGGAATTCCCGAAATTATGCAAAGAGACAACTTACATGGTTTAGAAAGGAAAAAGATGTTAAATTTTTAAATTTTTTTGGAAGTAATGAAAAAGCAATTGAGACAATAATAAGCGAGCTTAAATATACACTTGATAAAATAAATAAAACTTACAGCCAGTGATTAAAACTTTTACGTTTAAAAACATAAAGAAAGGTGCGTGCCCGGCAAAATTACCGGGCACATCGCTGATTTAATTAATTGCCAGATAATAGACTTGTGAGGTAAACGCAGTCATCTATATCTATATTTCCATTTTGATTGAAATCCCCAAGTTCAGGTTTTGTGCATGGAGAATTCCCCTCAGTTATATTTCCACTAACAACATTTAGCATTATGGTAAGGTCTATGGCATCCACATATCCATCACCATTTACATCACCTGTGGGTTGTACACTACAATCATAGTATGAGTGGGAAACATAGACATCATCAATATACCATCCTGTGTTATTTACAGATTTATCACAAGCAATCCTGAACCTGATCCTTATTGATTTCCCTGCATAGGAAGATAAATCAACAACTGTTTTTATAAATCCGCCGGAATCCCCACTCCAGGCATTTCTTCCAGCAATTGGGCTATCATAACTTGTAGATATGCTTTTGTTGTAGCCATTTTCAGTTATCAAGTTCTCAGCATCAACCCAATCAGTGCTTCCATTTTCCTCTATTTCAAGTACACCGCCGTCATAACCGCTCTCTAAATTGTAGTACTGATAAAATTCAAGCTGCGTTCCATCTTCCACATTAAAATAATCGCTAATAAGATAGTCATCTTTAATGTTTGCCTCATCAGGTGAAAAATAGCTGTGAGAAGCTGAGTTATGCTGATCCTCAGTTAACGCCCAATCTGTATTCCCTTGACTTAACTGGGTTGTCCATTTATCAGTTCCATTTTCAAAGTCATCCTGAAAAAATACATCTTCAACATATCTTCCAATTATTTTGGAAACAGAAAAATGCTTCACATAGTTATTCCCACTACCATCTTCATAACTTATTCTCAGTGTAAAATACATATAATCACCGCAGCTTGTCGAGGAATCGGCTGTAATTGAGAAGGTAGCGCTATCAGTTTGATTTCCAGATAGATCACCCAAATCTACTTCCCCTGAATTTACCGTAGCATTTGTAACAGGAATTAAATTCACATGTACATTTTTAGCGGTTGTAGATATGGGATTGTATACGTTAAACATTAAATTTACAGTTTCTCCAGGTAAAACCACATCATCTCCATCTCCTCCACTCACAACTTTTGCTTCTCCATACCTTGTTACATAGGGCACACCATCAGATAGAGGTGAAAAACATATGGCACTGTTATCAGTGACACTTGATGTATTGTGAGAAAATTCTACACCATGAATCCCATTGTAATCCTCAATACCTATTGTTGCACATTTACCATTTGAATAGTCTGTGTTATCGAAGGTAACATCCTGATATTCAAAATAAATTTTATTTGTGCTCTCCTCAAGAATTATCTCAAATGTCCCACCATAAACATCCTCATAGTGGGCAAGGTTATAATATTCAACAATAAATTTTCTATTTGGTTCCTCACCAATTGTTTTGTAATACACCTTAGAATCGGTATTTACATACATATCACACCAATAAGCAGCTATAATTCCATTTGGATCTGAAGTATTGGGGATTTCACTATTTATTCCATCATATTCATATGAATCTGCAAAACGAAGCAGACCATTTGAAGAGACTAATATGTTTTCATAATCTTTTCCATAAAATCTAAATGTAAAACCTATGGGAATAACATCACCACCATCGTCTGTGTTATCGAGTATCTCATTTCCATCTGAGATGTCAATAAAATTATAATCACAATTTGACTCTGTATAATTCATCTCATCTACCAATTTTCCAGATACTGTAATTTGAGAAGGATTCACGCCATCACCACTTCCATTAATTGTTATTGTTGTATCACCATATCCATCCGTATGCCACATTCCGCTAAAAAGTCCATCATTTGCCGCCTCATCTGGAGAGTTTCCATCATCATATAAGTCCACTGTAGTACTAACCTTTGCATCTCCAGAGCTTATAGTAGCTGTAATTGAGGGATTCTGAAGTTGACCTGCACAATTTGTATGTGCCCTTACCTTTATAGGTACATCATCATTTGTCATATAGGTAAAATCATCTAAAGGCGAACTTTTCTCCAATGCCACATCACTATCTGTACAATTCCAGTGAAATGGTGTTTGAGGACATCCAAAAAGGGTGAGCTCATAAAATACCCACCTATATGTTCCATCCTGACTTACAAAATTTGCAAGTGCTGCTCTACTGTCATTTAAAGCCTCTCCAATATTTCTATGAAACTCTTCAAAGACTGCCTTCATAAATTCTCTGTCAAATACATTTGAAGTACCTAAAACTGAAGACCTTGCATACCATCCATATCTGCTATTCATAATAACTGCAAAACCTGCGTGTGTTGTCCCAACAGTAAACTTTTCAGCAAAACAGAGGTCATTAGCTGTAAAATTTCCAGGATAACATCCCTGAGAATAAACAAAAAATGGATTGGTATTTGTTATATTATCAATATCACTTTCATCCAATTTCATATCATATGTATCATTAGCGTGTCCAAGGTGATTTACAATGTTTAAATTGTCAGAATTAAAATAGTCGTTTATAAGAGTAGTTGCACTCCACGTTCCATTTTTGTCATATAATTTGTCATTTGGCACATTTGCCATCATTTCATATACATAGTCCTTGTTATCTCCACCCCATGTGTAATCATCTAATTGTTCCCCAACTAAAAGGGCTTTAAATGGAGCATCAGTCCAGTTTTCATAATCAATAATTTTATTTATTTGATTTGCGGCTTCAATTGCATTTGAAGCAGAAATTCTTCCAACATTAACTTCTGCAAATAAATCAACGTTATCATCAGGTTCCCCATATACATTATTTCCATTTGCGTTCCAGTTACCATCAAGGGCAGCAAAGTAAAAATCCGTTGGGATGTCGTTGTCATCTGTAGCTGGATCTGTATCCACATGCCCATAACAGCCTCTATAGGGTATTACCTCACTATCACCACCTAAAACCACCCATTTTGTACCGTGATTTTGGTATGCGTAAATTATAAAATTTCTCAATTTCTCGGCGTCATCAGCACCTGAATATGATGAGAGAATATTGGAAATCAATTCAATATGTGTGTTTAAACCATATTTTGATGCCTTGTGATTGGCAAGATTCTGAAAAGTTGATTGCATATCACTATTTGTTATAATCAGGTACTCCCAATCATCGTCAACCTTTTTAGAATGTCCTTTATAGGAAATGATATCATCGGGATTTTTAACAAAGGATGCAACTTCATTTCTATCTAATGCAAGATCCCTTAAAAATTTGTATCCAGTTTCATTACTCTTTTTTAAATCCTTTTTCAGGTTTACCCTTAAAATTGCCCTTTTGAAAAAGTATAGTTCACCACTTCCGGGAATATACTCAAAGGGACAGATATTTACCATGGAAATTTTGTATCCCTTTAAAAATCCATCCCTTACATATTCATATTTTTTAATAGGGTAAGGATTTGAAGAAGAATATATTTCAAA
>JALULU010000282.1 GCA_027040585.1 Acidobacteriota bacterium
GGTGGAGAGATGGATTTTGGAGGGTTGGAAGTAAACTTTAAGGAGTTTACAGAGAGTTTTTTAATTTCGTTAAAAAATAAAAAAGGAGGCATATCATGACTGTATTATTAGTAATTTTAACATTTTTTGTTCTTTGCGCTGCAGGCTCAATACTTGAGCACAGAAGGAGAGTGTCTGAGAATAAAAGGGTAACAGCTCCAATAAACCAGGTTCCTGTATTTGCACAGGATGGTGGTGAGCCGGTTGAAGATAAAAAAAATGAAGAAAAAAATAAGGAATAAGGAGGATAAAAATGGTTGCATTATTAGTTATTTTCACAATTTTAGCTTTTTTGGCTGTGGACGGAATAGTTCTATCTGTTAGAAAGAGAAGAGAAGGAGTTACATCTCATTCATCTGCTGGAGAACTTGTCTTTGCACAAGATGGTGGAAAACCTGTAGATGAAGATAAAAAAAATAGTGAATAAAAAAAAGAAAATAAATAAACCCTTTTCAAAAAATTTTAAATAAAAGCCAACCCCTTTTTAAGAGGCTGGTTTTTATTTGTTATTTATAAAAAATTAAAAAAATACTTTACTTTTTTTAAATATATTTTATATTTTAATGTATACTAAAATGGAGGGATTTCATGAGCAAAGCAATGTTAATTGATATCACTGAATGTCTTGGATGTGGTGTCTGTGCCGAAGCCTGCAAAAAAGAACAACATTTACCCGGTAAAGTTGGAGAAGAGTTAAATTACGAAAATTATACAGTTCTTAAAGAAGTGGAAGAGGATGTCTATTTCAGAAACTTATGCAGACACTGTGTAGAACCTACATGTGCATCCGTATGTCCTGTAGGTGCTTTACACAAAACCCCTGAAGGGCCTGTAGTATATGACTATGAACTTTGTATAGGGTGCAGATATTGTATGATGGCCTGTCCTTTTAACATCCCAAAGTATGAATGGCATAAACCTATCCCACGAATTCGAAAATGTATTATGTGCTATGACACAAGGATAAAAAAAGGCCTCCCCACCGCCTGTGCTGAGGCGTGCCAGAATGAAGGTGGAGGAGCAACCCACTTTGGAGAGAGAAAAGAACTTTTAAAAATGGCACACAAAAGGATAAAGGAAAATCCTGACAAATATCACCCATTTGTATATGGTGAAAAAGAAGTAGGTGGCACTGGTGTTATGTTTTTAATTCCCAAAAATGTACCTTTAGAAAAATTTGCCGGTGTGGGTTTAAAGAGAGACTTACCCAACCAACCACTACCAGAACTTACATGGAATGTACTAAACAAAATTCCTATCATTGTTCCAGTATGGGCAACATTTTTAACAGGTATGTGGTGGCTTAATAACAGAAAAATAGAAGTTGAAGAGAATAATGGAGTTAAACCTGAAAAGAATGAAAAGGAGGATAAGAATGGAAATTAAAGGAATTAAAATAACCTTCTGGAAAATTGTTGGAGCGATCATATTAATTTTAGGTGCAATTGCCTCTTTTCAAAGATTTTTTTACGGTCTCGGTGCTGCCACACACCTTTCTGATAAATTCCCATGGGGGCTATGGGTGGGTTTTGATGTAATATCCGGAGTTGGGCTTGCAGCTGGTGGATTTACAATAACTGCCATTGTTTACATATTTAATCTAAAAAAATATCACTGTATTGTAAAGCCAACTGTTCTTACAGCATTTATGGGATATGTATTTGTAGGTGTGGCTTTACTATGGGATCTTGGAAAATATTTTGACATTTGGCACCCACTTGTATATTGGAATCATCACTCACCCATGTTTGAATTGGCGTGGTGCGTTTCCACATATACACTTGTACTATTTCTTGAATTTTCTTCCTACACCCTTGATAAATTTAAATGGTTTAAAAAACCTGTTAACTTTCTAAAAGGGATATACATATTACTTGTAATTTTAGGTGTATTGATTTCCACTCTTCACCAATCCTCTTTAGGCACCATATATGTAATAGTTCCTGAAAAGTTATATCCATTATGGTATTCAAAATTGCTTCCAGTTTATTTCTTTTTCACATCAATAGGTGCTGGGCTAGGAATGACAATTGTGGAATCCTATTTCAGTTGGCGTGCACTCAAGCATGAAATCCCAACACCAATCCTTGCAAATCTGGCAAGGGGTATGGTGGTAATTCAACTTACCTACTTTGTTGCATATTTTGAAGATTTAATTGTACACAATAAACTCCACTACTTATTCGATGGAACATTCTATTCTAAAATGTGGTGGTTAGAATTTATAGTATGGACACTAATACCCACAATAATTGTATTCAATAAGAAGTGGATTATAAAAAGGGTTGGAGTTTTTGTGGCTGGGTTTTCATATATACTTGGATTTTTACTAAACAGATTAAATGTTTCCACCACAGCAATGGAATACTCAGCTAAAGCACATTATTTCCCATCCTGGCAGGAAGTAGCCGTTTCTGCCTCATTTGTAGTGGTTATGTTTATCATATTTGGACTGGCGGTAAAATATTTTGACATCTTTGAAGAGGAAAAGAAAAATACAAACTAAAATGAGGAAAAAATTTAAATCAATAATTTTCAAAATGAGTTTTATTGTGGCCACCGCTTTGATGGTGGCCTTTCTAACTTTTACATTGATTTTACAAACACAACAGAGAAAAGTTTTTATTAAATATCTACACCTCGATATGAATTCCATATCTGAGACAATTATAAATTCTCTTGAACTTGATATGATGTCAAACAATAGTGATGCAATAAATAAGACTATAAAATCAATAGGAAGACAAAATTTAATCAAGGAATTAAGAATAATTAATCATGCTGGAAAAGTTTGTGCAGCAAAAAATGACAGCGAATTGGGGGAAGTTTTTTATAAAACAAAAAGTAAAAGATGCCTAGTGTGCCATGCGGGTGGAAATCCTCAAAGAAATAAATCTCTGGTATTCTATGAAAAGGGAAGCAAGGATTCATGTAAATTAAAGGGAATTACCCCAATTTATAACAAGCCAAAATGTTATAATGCAGGGTGCCATGCACATAAAAGTAGTGAAAAGATTCTTGGATTTTTAGACATGGCAGTATGTACCGAAACACTTTATAATGCTCAGCAAAAAAGTGAAAAGAAAATATTCTTTCTTTCTCTTTTTTTCATCCTATTTTTTTCTGCCATAATAATAATGATGATAAGAAAATTCATAACAAATCCACTTAGAACTTTAGTAAACGGTACCAAGAAAGTTGCTGAAGGAGATTTCGAAGTTAGGCTTCCTGTAAAAAATAAAGATGAAATTGGTAAACTTGCCTGGGCATTTAACTCTATGGTAAAAAGAATTGACGATCTCACAAAGAGACTTGAGAAAAAGGTTGAAATTAAAAATGAAAAACTGCAACTTGCTCAAAAAAGAATTGTTGAAGCAGAAAAGATGTCTTCCCTTGGAAGACTTGCAGCAGTAATTGCCCACGAGATAAACAATCCCATTTCAGGACTTGTGGTATTCATCAATTTAATAAGGAAACAATTAAAAAAGGAAAACTTATCTAAAAAAGAAATAGAAAAAATTGAAGAACAACTTAAACTTATGGAAAGCGAAGCAAAGCGATGTGGAAATATGGTAACTGAACTGCTTGCATTTTCAAGAAATGAAGTTGGTGCAATGCGTCCGGTAGACGTAAAAAATGTTATCGAAAAAGCCTGTAAAATGATGGAACTCAAAATAAAAGACAAGAGCATCTCTTTAAACGTAAATATAGAAAATGAATTACCCATTATTAGGGGTGATTCCAATAAACTTCAACAGGTATTTATGAACCTAATTCAAAATTCCATGGATGCTATGCCAATGGGGGGCGATATAGAAATTCGTGCTAAATACAACGAATATGAAAAAAATATTGAAATAGAGGTTGAGGATGAAGGTGTTGGTATTCCTGAAGAAAATTTAAAACACATTTTTGAACCATTTTACTCTTCAAAGGAAGATGGTAAAGGTGTTGGTATTGGTCTATTTGTAGTTTATGGGATAATCAATCAATTTGGCGGAGACATAAGTGTAAAAAGTAAAATTAATGAAGGTACAGTTTTTATTATAAAATTACCCACAGGAGAATATGTAAAAAATGGATAAAAAAAATGCGTCTATTTTAATAGTAGATGATGAAATTATCGTAAGGGAATCCATGAAAAACTGGTTAGAAGAAGAGGGCTATTTAGTTTTCGTTGCTGAAAATGGAGATGAGGCCCTCTCAGTTCTTGGAAAAAAAGAATTTGACCTGGTATTTTTAGACATCAAAATGCCAGGTATAGATGGCATCGAAGTACTTAAAAAAATAAAATCTATCTATCCATTTATAGATGTTGTTATGATGACAGCCTATGCTTCAATTGGTTCCGCTGTTGAGGCTATGAAAATTGGGGCATATGATTATTTAACAAAGCCCTTTGATCCTGAATATCTTTCCATGCTTGTAAAAAAAATCATATCTCACAGGAGTTTAGAAAAAGAGAATGTGAAACTAAAGGAAAGGCTTGAATCTGCCCTTAAACAGGTTCACATTGTTGGCGAAAGTGATGGTATAAAAAAAGTATTAAAAGCAGTGGAAGATGTGGCACCAACCGATGTATCAGTTTTAATTACCGGTGAAAGTGGAACAGGTAAAGAAATGGTAGCAAGGGCTATACACTACTCAAGCTTGAGAAGGTTTGAACCCTTAGTTGTTGTAAGTTGTGGTTCACTACCTGAAGGTTTAATTGAAAGTGAACTTTTTGGGTATGAAAGGGGCGCTTTTACAGGGGCTCTTTATAAGAAAAAAGGGAAGTTTGAGGCGGCAAATGGTGGCACACTTTTTTTAGATGAAATAGGTGAACTTACACCTAAAATGCAGGTAGACCTTTTAAGAGTACTACAGGAAAAAGAAATTTGTAGAATTGGATCAAACAAAACTATGAAGGTTGATTTCAGAGTTATTTCCGCAACCAATAGAGATTTAAAAAAGATGGTAGAAGAAAAAACATTTAGAGAAGATTTATTTTACAGATTGAATGTCTATAATATTCACATACCTCCATTAAGAGAAAGGAAGGAGGATATACCCCTTCTTGTGGAACATTTTATAAAACAGCTAAAAAGAAGGATGGGCAAAGAAATTGAGGGAATTACGCCTCAAGCGTTAAAAAAACTTATGAAATATCCATGGCCCGGAAATGTAAGGGAACTTGAAAATGCTGTGGAAAGAGCTTTTGTGGTTGCCCATGGTAAATTAATAACTACGGAAGATTTTTCATTCCTTGGAGACAGAAATCCAGAACTTGAAATTCCATCTGGTATTTCACTCTCAGAACTTGAAAAAATACACATTGAAAAAGTTTTAGAAGAATGTGATTATAATATTTCTCAGGCAGCGAAAATTCTTGATATTGACAGGACCACCCTTTACAATAAGATGAAGAAATATGACATTTCTAAAAAATGAAAAAAAAATTATCCTATCTCTTGTGGATGCTCCAAAATCGTACGTTGACGGAGAAATAGCCGAAAAGATATCCGTTTTCTTTAAAAGGAAAGTATTGATTGACTTTATTTCAATACCCCTTGAAAAATTTCTAAACCCTATAAGAGATCAGTATAATTCCACAGAAATCTTAAAATATTTTATTTTTAACCATCCAATTGAAAACGAAGATAAAAATTGCTTAATAGTCAGAAAAGATTTATTTATTCCAATCTTAACCTTTGTATTTGGTGAAGCTCATTTAAATGGGAACTATTGCATAGTTTCTACGCATCGACTTTGTGAAAGATTTTATAAAAGAGTGCCAGACACCAAAATATTTAGAAAAAGATTACTAAAAGAAATTGTACATGAACTTGGACATACATTTGGATTAACTCACTGTATTAACGACCTTTGCGTAATGCATAACTCCTTCACAATAGAAGATACAGATAGGAAAAAAGAATATTTTTGTGAAGAATGCTTTAGTGAACTTGACGATTTGCTCTGAAATTTTAATTTTTTAATTTTTATTTTTGTGCCTGGCACTTTTTTATGGTGCTCTAAATTTTCTAAATTTTGTGCCTGGCACTTTTTTATCTTTTCTATAAAAATCAATAATTGACGCCCCCACCATATCTCCAAAAACATTGGTTGCTGTCCTGAACATATCTAAAAATCTATCAACAGCAATGATAAGACCAACACCCTCAATTGGAAGGTTAACTGCTTTTAAAATTATAGTCATCATCACAAGCCCAGCCATAGGAATTCCAGCAGAACCTATTGAAACAAGCAGCGAAGTAAATACAATAATCATCTGCTTTGCAAATGACAGATGAATTCCATAAACCTGTGCTATAAAAATTACAGCAACACATTCATAGAGAGCCGTACCATTCATATTTACAGTTGCTCCAAGTGGTAGAACAAAACTCGCTACTTCATTTGAAACACCCACATCTTCAACCATTGTTTTAATTGTAAGGGGCAGCGTAGCAGAAGAAGAGCTTGTAGAAAAAGCTGTTAATAATGGTGGAAGAAGAGTTTTTATAAATTTATACGGATTTTTTCTGGTAAATAAATAAAAAATAAGAGGAAGAGTTATAAAAAAATGGATTGAAATTCCAAGTAAAACAGTTAAAAAATAGTAAAATAGTGTCTTAAAAATCCCAACACCACTTTTTGCTACAATTGCATAGATCAGACCAAAAATTCCAATAGGGGCAAGTTTTATCACAAATTCTGTTATTTTAAGCATCAATTCATAAAAACTCTCAAACATATTTGAGAGGAATTTACTTTCACTCTCTCTAACCTTGGCCACAAAGAATCCCACTAAAATAGAGAAAAAAATTATTGGAAGCACTTCTCCTTTTGCAAAAGATTTAAAAATATTTTCTGGAATAATCTTTAAAAGTATTTCCGTAAATTTAATTTTTCCCGGGGCAGAAAAATTAGAAATATTTTTAATGTTTAAAATATGTCTATGAAAATATCCAGGCTTTATTAAATTTACAAGAAGTTGGCCGGTTAAAATAGCAATTAAACTGGATAAAATATAATATAAAAAGGTCTTTATCCCCAAATCAGAGAATCCACCACTTTTTGAAGCAGAAATCGTGCCTACCACAATTGAGGAAAAAATAAGCGGTACAATCAACATTTTCAATAATTTCAAAAAGACTTTACCTATAAATCCACCCACTACTGAAGTTGAAGGAATAAATATTCCTAAGA
>JALULU010000283.1 GCA_027040585.1 Acidobacteriota bacterium
ATATGTTTTTTAACATCGCTAGAGGTTTTTTTATTTCAATACATCTTATGTGTCGGTTCAAGGTACAAGATGAAAAAATTAATATTAAGCCTAATAGATTTCAATACATCTTATGTGTCGGTTCAAGCTAAGTATCCTGAATTTCCAAACATAAGATAACAGAATTTCAATACATCTTATGTGTCGGTTCAAGTTAAGCTTCCTGATTGGGAGCAAGAAGTAGTAAAATTTCAATACATCTTATGTGTCGGTTCAAGGATATACTTTCTTATTGTGTCTGGTTTAAATCTATCCATTTCAATACATCTTATGTGTCGGTTCAAGTTTCTAAGCTTGCAATTAATTCTAGCCAATTCTGCATTTCAATACATCTTATGTGTCGGTTCAAGTCCCAAAAAAGTGTATGTGGAAGGAGTATTGTTATTATTTCAATACATCTTATGTGTCGGTTCAAGTAAAACTAATTTTACATTATATTAAGATATATTAATTTCAATACATCTTATGTGTCGGTTCAAGATTATTTAAGTAAGCCAGGGTGGGCAAGCGATAAACATTTCAATACATCTTATGTGTCGGTTCAAGCGTATAAACACTTATAATATGCATTTCGCAAAGGGATTTCAATACATCTTATGTGTCGGTTCAAGGGCTGCCAAAATGACAGCAGAGAGTTTTGCGGCTGCATTTCAATACATCTTATGTGTCGGTTCAAGAAACGCATACAGCAGTAGTACTTGACAATGGAGATGAATTTCAATACATCTTATGTGTCGGTTCAAGTAAAAATGTAGCAGGAACAATCAGAGAAGATCTTGAATTTCAATACATCTTATGTGTCGGTTCAAGCAAATACCAAACTCCATTTGCAACAGCAGATGAGCTTATTTCAATACATCTTATGTGTCGGTTCAAGGCAAAACTAAAGCTAAAAAATGCAGGTAATAATATAATTTCAATACATCTTATGTGTCGGTTCAAGTTTAGTTGAAGTGAATAGTATAAATAGAGATAGAAATTTCAATACATCTTATGTGTCGGTTCAAGTGGGGCTTGATTTTAGTAACTTACCAATGCTTTAGGCATTTCAATACATCTTATGTGTCGGTTCAAGCGATATCTGCAAACTCTGCTGAGTGCGTTTTTGGGATTTCAATACATCTTATGTGTCGGTTCAAGCTTCAATAGAAGAAGAATTGAGTTTAATCGAAAAAAATTTCAATACATCTTATGTGTCGGTTCAAGATAGAGTGGGCAGAGAGTCGCAAGGCAGAGAGCGAATTTCAATACATCTTATGTGTCGGTTCAAGCTTCAGAGATAAGAGAGACAAACAAACTTCACAAATTTCAATACATCTTATGTGTCGGTTCAAGCCGTTTAAAAAACTTTTTATTAAAAGAGCCTTTTAATTTCAATACATCTTATGTGTCGGTTCAAGAGATAAAAAAAATGTTCGCTCTGTATTTGCAGATTATTTCAATACATCTTATGTGTCGGTTCAAGTTTTTTAAATTATCCACATATAAAAGATGCTGCACCATTTCAATACATCTTATGTGTCGGTTCAAGTCAAATTAATTACTAGTATAAATGGTCAATTAGAATTTCAATACATCTTATGTGTCGGTTCAAGGGTTAAAGATATAGACTTTGTGCTTGGGCTTGGAGAATTTCAATACATCTTATGTGTCGGTTCAAGTAGAGCATAATGGATATATTTTGTTTGCTAATACATCTGTAAATACCC
>JALULU010000284.1 GCA_027040585.1 Acidobacteriota bacterium
AGGATTATTGCGGAAATTTTCTGTACAAGACCAGGTTCTTCAGAAACTATTTTTATTGAGCCAGTATCGGGGATGGTTTCAGAGAATATATTTGCCACATTGTTGTTGTAAAAACCCCTTGCAGGGATGGTTATCTCTTCATTTGTGATTTCATTTCCATCGTTATCGTAGACATATAAAGTGACATTTATATCCTGATTGTAAGGATTTTGGATATTTATTTTAGTTGTCCATCCAGCCATATTTGCATAGTGGGCAATGTACTGAGTAAAATCACAACCAGATAGGAAGAGTAAAAGAACAAATAGACTTATCCCAAGAAGGATAAATTTAAACTTCTGATTCATAAGACCTCCTCTAAAATTTACTTCAATCAAGTAAATTTAATGTTTAATTATCTGCTCATATTTTAACAAAGAAATCAATGAAATGAAAATGGAAAGAAGAAAATTAAGAAAAATAATATTTACTACTCTTTTGGTGCATAGTATCCCTTTCTGTATCTCAGCTTTATTCCCCTTTTTTTTACCTTAATTGTGATTTTTCTAAAGGTTCCGTCGTGTTTTTTATTAGTTGGGATGTAGCTTATACTGTATTGGTTTCTAAGTTCTTTATTTATTTCTTCAAATGATTTGTATAAATCGCTTAAAAGGGAAGGGGTAAAGAGTTTTCCACCTGTTTCCTTTGCAAAATCCTTTAAAATTGTATCTCCTTCCTTTTTCCCAGCATGGCCAAAATAACCCGCTCTGTTTGTTGAAATGGCATATATAACAACCCCAGATTCCTGTGCCGCTTTTAGGGCATCTTCATAAGTAGTGCTACTAACTGTATCATCTCCATCTGAGATAATAACAATTATTTTCCTTTTATCCTGTGAACTCCACCTCATCTTTTCCTGGCAGATTAAGTAAATTGCATCAAATAGTGCTGTTCCACCACCTGCCTTAAGTAGTTTTAACTGTTCTTTAATTTCATTTACATCATTTGTAAAGTCCTGAATTAATGTCACGCTGCTATCAAATGCTGCAACAAGGGCTAAATCCTTTGGTGATAAAACAGAGTTAAAAAAGTCAACGGCTGCATCTTTTTCAAATTTTAATTTATCAACCACACTTGCGCTTGTGTCAATTAAAAGAGCAATTAATAGTGGAAGGTCTGTCCTTGATGAAAACCTTTCAATTTTTTGTTTTACGCCATTTTCATATATTTCAAAGTCATCCTTTTTTAAATTTGTTATATATTTTCCGTTTCTATTCATTGCAACACAAAGAACATTTACCATTTCCACTTTTACTTTTATATTTGACTGAGCAAAGGCAAAGAAATTAAAGAAAATTGCTAAAATTAATGTAAAAAATATTGTTTTTTTTAACATAAAATTTACCACAGAGTATTAATTTGTTATTATAAAAGATAATTGAAAAAATAGTCAAGGAAGGTAATGTTGAGGAAAATATTTTTTGTTTGTCTTATTTTATTTTCTTTCCTTTCTTTATTTTCATTTTCACAGAATATTGATTTAAACTACATTGATTTTGCACTAAAAAAAATTGTTTCCCTTTCGCCTCACCCTTCAGGTAGTAAGAACATTGAGAAATTGAGGGGATTTTTAATAACTGAACTTAAAAAAGATGGATTAGATGTGACCAGAGATGAGTTTATTCCTAATACTCCCATTGGAAAGATTAAAATGGTAAACGTAATTGGTGAAAAAAAGGGAAAAAGTAAAAGGACTATAATTTTAGC
>JALULU010000285.1 GCA_027040585.1 Acidobacteriota bacterium
TGTCAACATCATAAAAGATTACAACTCCATCCCCTTCCTTAAGTGCAAGCTCAACTGAATCAAGAAGTCTTCCATAGATATTTTTATCAAGTACCACTCTATCAACAACTATTTCAATGTTGTGCTTTTTATTCTTATCAAGCTTAACTTCACCATTTGTGTAAATCTCACCATCAACCCTTACCCTTGCAAATCCCTTTTTAAAAACCTCATAAATCAAATCCCTGTGCTCCCCCTTCTTCCCCCTTACAATAGGTGAAAGGACCAAAAATCTCCTGCCAGGTTCAAAACCCATAATGGATTCAACAATTTCCTGGGGAGAAAATTTTTTAAGCTTTCTGCCACAATAAATACAAAAAACCTCACCTAAATTTCCATATAGCAATCTCAAATAATCATAAATTTCAGTGATTGTACCCACAGTGGAACGGGGATTTTTAAGTGTAGTTTTCTGATCAACTGATATGGCAGGAGAAAGCCCCTCAATGTGCTCAACATCAGCCCTATTCATCATCCCTAAGAACTGTCTGGCATATGCTGAAAGGCTCTCAACATACCTTCTGTGACCCTCTGCATAAATTGTGTCATAGGCAAGGGAAGATTTTCCTGATCCAGAGGGACCGGTAATTACAATAAGTTTATTCTTTGGTATTTCAACACTTATATTTTTTAAGTTGTGGATTTTTGCACCAACAATTTTAATCTTTTTTGCGTTCATAAAACTTAACAATTTCCTCTAAAAATTTTAAAAATTTAAAAATATCTTTCCCATAAACAGATTCATCTGAAAGGACTATCCCATCTATTCCCATTTCAAGATAGTGATAAAAATCTGATAGTTCAGCCCTTGATGGAAATCCCTTATAAATTGTTGACATAAAGGTCTCACCAGCAAGAAAAACTTTCCTCTTTCTACTTACACACTCCAAAACAATATCATCACACATCTTTACCCACTCAGGAAAATTTAGACTTGCGCCAAGATCTCCCCTTGCAACACAGATTGAATCAAAGGAGGAAATTAGTTTTTCTAAATTTTCATAGCCAAGTCTATCCTCAATTTTTGCCATAAAGTGAAAATTTTCTCTATTTTGAATCCCTTTTAAAAAATCATCATCCCTTGCAAAGGAAAGCATGAAGTTTTTTATACCAAGATCTGATAAAAACTTAAAATCATCAAAAACCTTTTTTGTGCCTGGCACCATTTTTTCTTTAAACCAGACACCCATTCCATTTTTTATATCCCCATCTGACAAGGATTTTAAAACTACTTTTTTCGTGCCTGGAACCTTTTTAACAACCTCAAAATTAATTCTCCCATCATCAACTGACAATATGTCCCGAACTTCAATATCATCAAAAACCTCATCTAAATTTTGAACAAATATGGTATTTCTTTCCTTAAAGGCTGAAAAAACAATTTCTTCACCCTCTTTTAAACCAATTTCCTCAATCCCCCTGATTCTCATCTTCCTAAAGGGTATATCGTAAAAGAGAAGTTCTAAGAGATTTTTTCTACTTAAAGTGCCTGCCACCTCCTTAACCCAGTCTAAATCTGCATGGCTTCCATTTATCCTCAAAAAATATTGAACATTTCCATTCCCATTCTCTATGAGATTTACAAATTTTTTTAGTTCATTTAAGGTGGATATTGTCAAAAATACTTCAATCAACCTTCAATTCTCCTATTTTTCCAATCTAAAATCTCTTTTATTTCAAATGTATTTAAAATATTTTCCTTTTT
>JALULU010000286.1:0-2374 GCA_027040585.1 Acidobacteriota bacterium
CTCTACATTGAATTCAAGGTTTTCAGTAAGACCTGAAGCTGTAAAATTGCTTGAACCTGTTATTACCCTGCCAATATCTCTATCTCCCTCCTTAAACGTCATTATGTAGAGTTTTGAATGGATGTTTTTTGAGGGGTATGCCCTTATTTCAAGTTTTCCATTTTTAATCCAATCAATAAATTTAAGTATTCCTTCCTCAATCTGGGAGTTTTCTTCAACCTCCTCCATCTCATTTACTATTTCTTTTTCAAAATTTTCCTTTGTCTCTTTGTGGGAAAAAATATTTAATTTTGCTTCATTAATCATTTCAACAATATCTCTATTAGTTCCAATGCCAACTAAAATTCTGATTTTCTCCGCTGATTCAAGAGATTTGTAAAGTTTATAAAAACCACTTGCGTAGAAAAAACCTACTAAAACATCAAAAAATTTTGTATCTTTAATCAGTTCTTTAAATCTGTCTAAAAGGGTTTTGCCTTCTTCGTTTGTAATAAACGTCAAATCATGTGGGATTCTGTCCATCAATTTTTACTCCAGAGTGGATTTATTTTCATTTCAACATCAATTTTACACCGACCCCTCCACTTCTTAAAGTCAAAATACCCCGTAGTAGTTGAATAATATTTGTTGCCGGGAATAAGTAGAAAATTAAGTAAAAATTGTCATATAGATAATTTTATCTTTATAAATAAGGAACTGTAGGAATTCTTTTATTGTGCCTACAAATATTTATATACAAGCTTTTAGAGTACATTACTCAATCACTTTAGTAGATAAACTTTATATCGCTTTGTATCCTATAGTTTTGATAATTATTGAAGCTTATTCTATTTTAATTTTTTTCGAAATCGCTGACTTTCCATCCATATATAGACTGGGTATAGTCTGTTTGTAAACTTATAAGCCCCTCTTCCACCTTCAATATCTGGTGTTATAACCCCCAATTCCCTCATTTTC
Source organism: Acidobacteriota bacterium (assembly GCA_027040585.1). GTDB lineage: Bacteria > Acidobacteriota > JAAYUB01 > JAAYUB01 > JAMOQF01 > JAMOQF01. The sequence goes on from JALULU010000286.1 coordinate 958, forward strand.
CTTAAAAAATTGGTGAATACTTTTCTTTCATTGGCATTTAACCTGCTCTCTAAGTCTCTCTTTTTAAAAGATAGAAAAGGCTTTTCTCCTAATTTCCTTAAAATGGATCTGTATCGTTCACTGCGAATTGCCCTGTAAACTTTAGGATCAAGATATTTTGTTCCAATTCTGTCTGCTGCAACAAGGATGCCCTTCCTTGCATCTTCTTCACTTATTACCCCGTCTTCATCTCTCCAGAAAACCGCATCTCCTATCTCATGCATTAAAATGGGTAATCCACTTGAAAATTCCACCATTAGTTTCATAGCTTTTTCCCTTACTTTTATCCCTGCATTGTCAAAAGCCTTTTTGAAAAATTCTTCTACTTCCTTATTTTCAAGTTTGTCTATGTTTATTATTCTAAAAACTCTCATAAGTGAGGGCTGAATACTGGCAAGGGAATCTCTTACTTCAGGTAAACCAATTGCTAAAATAGTTATAGGAAACCCTCCAGAGTACTTTATTGTAACGTTATCAACAAAACTTTTATACCAGTTTGCAAACTCCTGACTACGACTTAATCCATTGATGTCATCCAAAACTACAAAAACCCCCTTTTTTCTATCTTTTATTTTATCCCATAACCCTTTAATTGTTTCCGGGAAGTTCCTTGCCATATATTCAAGTTCATTTTTTGGTGGATTAAAACTAATAGAAAGTCCAAAAAGTCCAACCTGACGAATATATTTTGGCCTGTCTTTGAAAAATGAGACAAATCTATCTTGTAAATCTCTTTCTTTATTTATTTCAGTCAAAATTTGTTCAATTAAACGTCGTATAAGTTCTTCTAATTCAATAATTCCCCCTAAAGAGAGGTACACACCTAAAAGGTTTTCCTTTATAGTTGCCATATATTTTAAAAATGCAGCCAGGGAACTTTTACCTATACCCCTTTCCCCCACCAAAAATACATTTTCAAGTCTTCCATGTGTACTCTGTTTTGCATATTTTAAGATTTCTTCAATTTGTGTAACCCTACCTACAAATAATTCAACAGGTACAGGATTGCCTGGGGTAAATGGACTATTTTCTTTCATAAAGTGCCTCCACAATTAAATTCAAAAAGCCTGTCTTTTTTTCTAAAACTTTCATAACTTTAATCATTATAGCATATTTTTCTGATTCTTCACCAGAGTAAATGGTGTAGTTAATTTACATTATTTCATTCCACGCAATTTAGAGATCTTCTTCTATTTTCATAATCTTAAAGTCAAAATACCCCTTGACAATTTTGACTGAGTTTATATAATAACTTTTACTGGCGCGGGGTGGAGCAGTCTGGTAGCTCGTCGGGCTCATAACCCGAAGGTCGCAGGTTCAAATCCTGCCCCCGCAACCAAATATATGCCAGCGTAATGCTGGTTTTTTTATTTTATGG
>JALULU010000286.1:2474-7181 GCA_027040585.1 Acidobacteriota bacterium
TTTTGTAATGTGAAATCTGAAAATGTCATAACGGCAATTGACGTCAAAAATATATATCAGGTACCCCTTTACTTTAAAAAGGAGGAACTTCCTGAAAGAATCGCACAAGAACTTGATCTCACTTTTAAAGAGGCAAAATTGTCTCCATGGATTGAACTTATAAATAAAATGGAAAATTTGAAAGATGAAGTTGTTGTGGGGATGGTTGGGAAATACGTTGCTCTCATAGATGCCTATAAAAGCTTGATAGAGGCTTTAACCCACGGTGGTGTGGCAAATGGAGTTAAGGTAAATTTTAAGTGGATTAATGCTGAAGAAATTACAGAAGAGACAATATATGACCACCTGGGGGATGTGGATTGTATCCTTGTTCCCGGTGGTTTTGGGGAAAGGGGAATTGAAGGAAAAATAAGGGCAATAAAGTATGCAAGGGAAAATAAAATTCCCTTTTTTGGTATTTGCCTTGGTATGCAGTGTGCCACAATTGAGTTTGCAAGAAATGTATGTGGGCTTAAAGATGCACACAGTACTGAATTTGACGAGAACACACCATATAAAATATTTTTCAAATTGAGAAATCTTGTAAATGTAGAAGAATTTGGTGGCACAATGAGGCTTGGTGGCTTTGAATGTGTTTTAAGTGAAGGAAGTCTTGCCAAAAAGATATATGGAAAAGAAAAAATAGTTGAAAGACACAGACACAGATATGAGTTTAATCTGGAATATGAAAAAGTTTTAAAGGATAAGGGGCTTATCTTTTCTGGAAAATCCCCAGATGGTAAATTTGTGGAAATAGTTGAATTAAAAGATCATCCGTGGTTTTTGGGATGTCAGTTTCATCCTGAATTTAAGTCAAGGCCACTCTCTCCCCATCCCCTATTTGTAAGTTTCATTGAAGCAGGTCTTAAAAACAGGGAAAAAAGGGAAAATGATTAAATTTAAAATTGGTGAAAGGGAAATTGGGGGACTAAATAATCTCTTTTTTATTGCTGGTCCATGTGTGATTGAAAGTGAATCCCATACATTGATGATTGCTGAGAGGTTAGTTGAAATATTTTCAGATTTAAATCAGTTTTTTATATTTAAAGCCTCCTTTGATAAGGCAAATAGAAGTTCAATTAGTTCTTACAGAGGTCCTGGGTTAAAAGAGGGACTTAAAATTTTAAAAAGGATTAAAGAAGATTTTGATCTTCCAATTTTAACTGATTTTCACCTTCCTTCACAAATTGATGAAGTATCAGATGTTGCTGATATTGTTCAGGTGCCAGCATTTTTAAGCAGACAGACTGATATGTTAGTTGCCGCAGGCAAAAGTGGTAAAATCGTAAATGTTAAAAAGGGGCAATTTTTATCTCCATGGGATGTTAAAAACGTAATTGAGAAGATAAAATCCACAGGAAATGAAAAAATTATGATAACCGAGAGGGGATTTTCCTTTGGATATAACAATTTAGTTGTTGATTTCAGATCTTTTCCAGTGATTAGAAAGTTTGAAGTTCCGGTAATTTTTGATGTTACTCACAGTTTGCAACTTCCCGGTGGACTTGGAAATAGGTCAGGGGGGTTCAGAGAGTTTATAGAGCCCCTTGCAAAGGCAGGAGTTGCATGTGGTGTTGACGGGATTTTTTTTGAAGTGCATGAAAATCCCACGTGTGCCCTCTGTGATGGCCCAAATGCCCTTGAACTTGGCAAGGTTAAGTCTCTTGTTGAGAAGCTAATTTCCATAAATAGAGTTTCCAATCTGGAGTAGATATGGATGAAAAATTGATTGAAAAATTAAAAAAGATAAAACTTGTGGTACTTGATGTAGATGGTGTTTTAACCGATGGTTACATCTCGATAAATGCCGATGGAAAGGAATTTAAGAGGTTTTCAGTTTACGATGGACTTGGGATAAGGCTATGTCATAATTTTGACATTCAATTTGCAATAATTTCAGGTAGGGTAAGCAGAATTACACATCAGAGGGCAATGGAACTGGGGATAGATTTAATAAGGCAGGGAATTAAAGACAAAAGAGAAGAATTAAAAAAAATATTGTCTCAACTTGGTGTAGAAGCAGAGAATACACTCTATATTGGCGATGATTTATATGACATTGCCCCAATGAAAATAGCAGGAGTTTCTGCTACAGTAAAAAATGGGGTAAAAGAGGTTAAAGAAGTTGCTGATATTATAAGTGAAAAAAGAGGTGGAGAAGGTGCAGTGAGGGATATTTTGGAACAGTTATTAAAGTCCAAAGGTTTGTGGGAAGAAGCTTTGAAATCCTTTTATGTAAGAGAAAAAGATGATTAATTCCCTTTTAAGGCATTTTCAACTATATCCAACAAGAAGTATTGCTTTAAGTTTCTTAATAACATCTCTTATTGGTGGGATTTTACTTTCTCTTCCAATAAGTGCAAACGGTAAACCTGTAACTTTTTTAAATGCGTGGTTTACTTCCACAAGTGCTCTATGTGTTACAGGCTTAATTGTAGTTGATACTGGAACAAAGTTTACCCTTTTCGGTCAAACGGTGATTTTACTGTTAATAGAACTTGGTGGCCTCGGGATAATGACCTTTTCAGCCATTTTTTTTACGCTTTCAGGCAGGAGACTTTCTCTTTCAGGAAGGATGATTGTTGAGGGTACCTTCTTACCAGATGCTGGGGCGCAGATATATTCCTTTGTGAAGATAATTCTCTTTTCCACAATAATTATTGAGTCAATAGGTGCCATTTCAATGTATATATTTTCTCCCGGTAAGGGGATTTTTTATTCAGTTTTCCACTCAATTTCAGCATTTTGCAATGCGGGATTTTCATTGAATAGGGATAGTTTTTCATCCTATGTGGGAAATGCCGGAGTAAATATAACTATTATGTCTTTAATTGTTTTAGGTGGAATTGGATTTTTTATATATTATGAAGTTTACAGAAGATTTATTTTAAAAGAGGTGAGGAAATTTTCTCTGCATACAAAAATCGTTTTTACATTTACCTCCATATTAATATTTGGTGGTGGCCTGGTTTTTTTCCTGCTTGAAAATGGCAATTCATTAAAACATTTAAGTTTTAAAGCCAAAATATTGGCATCTCTTTTTCAGAGTGTTACCGCAAGAACTACAGGTTTTAATACGGTGAATATTGGGGCACTTACCCCCTCTGCACTTCTATTTTTAATCTTTTTGATGTTTATTGGGGCTTCCCCTGGTTCAACAGGTGGTGGTATAAAAACCACAACCCTTGGAGTACTCTATGCCATGGCAAAGAGTAAGTTAAAGGGAAGGGATGATGTAGATATTTTTAAGACAACAATAAAAAGAGGTGCAATAGCAAGGGCCTTCTCTGTGACAATAATTGCTACGCTAATTGTTTTTATAAGTGTTTTTATAATTTTAATAGTTGAGTTTGGGTACACCCCCTATAGTTACACTCATCATTATTTTATAGAGATTCTATTTGAAGTAGTTTCCGCCTTTGGAACAGTTGGGCTTTCAACTGGAATTACTTCCACGCTGCATCCCATATCGAAATTGGTGATAATCTTTGTTATGTTAACAGGTCGTATAGGTCCTTTGACAATAGCACACGCCGTTGGAAGTAGATATAGAAAGGGAAAATTCAAATACGCCGAAGAAAGTATAATGATTGGTTAAAATTGGTGATATAATATTTTTTAGATTGTGGGAGTTTCTTATATGAGTAAAAAAGAATATGTAAAGCCCACCCTTGATTATACTGAACTTACAACAAGTTTAACATCTAACGTTAAATTTCCACTTGCAGTGGTATTAAAAGAGTGGATTGACAAAATTACAAAAGACAAAAAAACTGATTTTCTCTTTGAACTTGAGATGTGGATAAACGGATTTGAGAGGTTTTTCAAAATACAAAATCTTCCACTATCAGAATATGAAAGACAAAATATTTTAGGTAAGGATTTTGTTGGAGAATTGAAACTTGCAGGAGATGTCACTGCGAGAATGAGTCAATTATGTGTGGAATTAATCTCAAAGGAGAAACAAAACCTTTTAAATTTTGAGAGATATATTGAAAACGAATTTAGAAAGTCTTCTTTTCCGGATTATTTTTTAGAGAAAATATTAGAGGAACCGTCACCTGAAGACAGCATAACGATGTTACTTGATGCTCTTTCGGATATTAGGGTTATTATCAATGAGTTATGTAAGAGAGATAACATTTCATACCAGGTTTTTATTGGAATTGGGCATATTATTACGAGGGAAATAAAGAGATGTAAGTATATTGAACTTTTAATAACCTATAAGTACAAGCCTCACTATGACAGGATACAGAATAAAAAATTAAGTTTAATTGTAAAAAATATTCAGGACGAAGAATTAAAACAGTGTATTGCCAAATCCTTTCTTGAGCTTTTTAGAATATTAAATTACTTAAAATACGTTGAAATTGCTTTGAAATTAGATAGACCGCTTAAAAACAGTCTGATGATATTTTCACTAATCAAGTCTGATTTGACATTACTTGTGGATTTTCTTGAGAACAAAATAGTAAATAATGAAAAGTACAGTGAACATATTAGAGAAAGTATTGATGCAACAATCTATGCCTTGACTATGGAATTAAAGAAGGTGTTTAACCATGAGTTGGTTGGTGTTATCTATATGAAACAACCCCAGACCATCTATGCAAAGGTGGAAAACAGTCATGGATTAATAAGAGATTCTATCCAAAATTCCATTGT
>JALULU010000287.1 GCA_027040585.1 Acidobacteriota bacterium
AATTTTGTAACTCCCGTTAAAAACACAAATCTCAAATACTCATCAAGCCCCTTTAAAACCCCATAAAAATTTGAAAGTAAATCCCTTATCTCCTCTGCAAATTCTGGCTTTTCAATGTTATCAAGTACTGGTTTGACATATTCATCTATTAATACAACAACTGGTCTTTGATATTTTTCATAAGCCTTTTTAATGAGATCCTTTAAAAATAGCCCCTGTAAATCTCTGTTACATCCACTTAACCCAAGCTCCTTTTCAATATCCACTAAACTATCAATTAAAGAGGTATTAAAATTTTCCCTCGTTTCAGAATCTATTTGACTGAAATCAACCCTTATCACTGGAAATCTTTCTTCCCAGTTCCACTTGTCATATATGTATAACCCCTTAAAAAGTTCTTTATTCCCTTCAAAAATATGTTTTAGTGTATCAACTGTAAGTGTCTTCCCAAATCTCCTCGGGCGGGATAGGAAAAAATATCTTCCACTATCTATTAACTGAAAGATTTTCTCTGTTTTATCCACATATAAAAACCCTTCATTTATTATGTTTTTTAAACTGTTTAATCCAATAGGTAATTTTTTCATAATTTTTTCCTTAAAAATAACGCTTAACAATTGTATTTTATAAAAAATGGTAAAGTTATTCAAACATTAATCAGAATACAAATTTTAGCCCTATAAATCTAAATAACAGGATAAGAATTTGCCTGGTACCTTCTAATTAGCAACTAACAAAAGGGATTTGAAATCTTGTAGGTATCAACCAATTCAGTATAGTCATCAAGCCAGTATGCTTCTGGGTTTCTCTTATAAACCATTATCCTTCCAAGGTTCTCGTAATGTGCTGCCTGATGGTACTTAAAAATTACAAATTCATTAGTTATGGCCAAAATCTCAATTTTTCCAGTTGCATGGGACATAATATACCTTATCTTCTTTGAAAGCCCTGAACAGTTCATTTTAGCCTGCTCGTAAATTTCAAACCCCTTTTCAATTGCCACCACAAAGGGTTTATTTCCAATAGAGGGTCTACACTGAAAGAGATAGTAGGTAGAAACTCCACTATTTACAAGCTTTTCCCAGAGTTCAGAAAGGATATAGGGGTCATCATTTATCCCCTTTAAAAGGGGCATCTGGGAATATATAAGACATCTATTCTTTAAAAGCAATTCTATAGCCCTTTTTGAGACATCATTTACTTCTTTAGGATGGTCAAATTGGGCTATGATAAATACCCTTTTGCCCTTTTCATGGATCTCCTCAAAGGTATTAAGCAGCTCTTTATCATCAATTATTCTATAGGGATTAAAGGCAAGGGATTTTGTCCCAATCCTTATATTTTTAATGTGGTCAATTTCAACTATGGAATTGAGCACATCTTTTAATTTTTTCGTTGAAAGCACTAAAGGATCTCCACCGGTAAGCAAAATATTATTTATCTCTTTGTGTTCCCTAATATAGTTTAAAGATGATTCAACATCCACCATTATCTCATTGGTATCCTCAATAAAAAGTCTCTTTCTAAAACAAAACCTGCAATAACCAAAACATGTAGGTCCCAAGAGGAAAAGGGCTGTCTTTGAATATTTGTGTTGAAGCCCCGGCGAAACAGTGTAGTTCTTCTCATAGGAAGGGTCCTTTTCCCCCCATTTTTCAAGCTCTTCAACTGTAGGTATCACTATATTTTTTAATCCATCGTTTTCATCATCCCAGTCTATAAGGGATAG
>JALULU010000288.1 GCA_027040585.1 Acidobacteriota bacterium
CAAAGGAGACCTGGTACTTGATTGTTTTTGTGGAGCCGGCACAACTGGTGTTGAATGTAAGCTTACAAATAGAAATTTTATTGGCATAGACATAAATCCGAATGCTATTAAGTTAGCCAGAGAAAATATTGATTTTGAAATTTCTGGGGACCTTTTAAGTGAGAATATAACTCCTGAAATTAACTTTAGGGTAGGGGATGCAAGGGATTTATCTTTTATTGAAGATTCATCCATAGATTTGATATGTTCTCACCCACCGTATGCGGATATAATACATTATACTGATAACCATGAAAAGGATCTTTCCTTTTGTGATGTTGATGAATTTCTTAAGGAAATGTCAAAAGTCGCAAAGGAAAATTATAGGGTGCTAAAAGATAATGGGTATTGTGCAATATTAATAGGGGATATGAGAAAAAAGAAGTATGTTGTGCCTTTAGGATTCTGGTTAATTGATGTTTTCCTAAAAAATGGATTTTATCTAAAGGAATTGGTTATAAAGAGACAGCATAATTGTAGAACTACAGGTTTTTGGTATAAAAATAGTATAAAATATAACTTTCTATTATTGGCACATGAATACCTTGCCATTTTTAAAAAAATTCCAGATAGAGATATTATGAATATAAACAACTTGCAAAATATTAATATTAAAACTCAGTTGTTTAACGAATCTATATCGGATAATTATGAGACTTTAGAAATTGACAAATTAGAATCTACAACTGTGTGGATTTTTAACAGTGATGAATGGTATGGAAAAACTATTAAAAACCTCATTAAAAGGTATAGAGGAAATGATTATATCTTAATTGATGAAGTGGAAGAATTATCTAAATTAAAAGAAGGCAAATATTATTCATTAATAGTATTTAATTGTCTTACATATAATTCTATTACTAAATTGAATGATAGTTTGGAAGTTGTTTTAAATCATATTAATACCGGGGGATTTTTTGCAATTATATGTAATGATTTTCGTTTAGAAGATGGAACAATATATCCTTCTGGGATAGCGGTAGAATCAAATCTTAGGTCAAGAGATGATATGAAAATAAAAGAGATAGTTTTGATATCAATTGAAAAAGATAATTTTGAGATAAATAGTAAGGAAAATTTAATTATTTCACATAAATATTTAATGATATATGAGGTAAGTCGTGGTGATTAAATGAACAGTTTTGAAAAAGAGTATTACGATTTTGCATCTAAGATTTCATTTTTTGAATTTGTTCAGAGTGAATTTAGGAGTGCCTCTATACCTTTGGATAAATTTAAAAATGAGTTGAATGACTTAATGAGAGTACAAAAGTGGGATATTTATAATCTATCAGATTATGTGAAAAAGTATCCTCGAAGTTATATTATATTTGAACAATTTTTTCAGTTAAAAAGATTTACAAATGCTCAGGTTATACATTTTGTTTTTGATATTGATAAATTAAATTCTAATAATCTTGATTCAATATATGAATACATGATTTTAAATTTAAAGTACGATACAGAGTTCAGGAATGTCTTTTTGAAATTGTTAGATGAGAATATATGTTATGAAGATTTTGTTTCAAATATTGATGCATATGATAAAAAATATTTAATTGCGGTATTTAAAAGAACAATTTCCAGATATGTTGAATTAGTTGTCAGGAAATTTGATGTTTTGGAAAAACGTATTACAAAAAGTGAGTTTGAAGATTTTTCCATAAGATTTTCAAATTATTTATTG
>JALULU010000289.1 GCA_027040585.1 Acidobacteriota bacterium
TTTTTTCATATTACTCATTTTAAAAGTTAATATCGAGGTCTTCGAGGTCTGACCCCGATAAAAATTTTAAAAAAATTCCTGCCTGGCACCATCCTGAATTCAGACACAGACAGGAATGTCTGTGCTACAATCGTGCCTGACACCATTTTCATTTCATACACAGACAAAAATGTCTGTGCTACAATCAAATTTCCTTTTTTAAAAAAAATCAATTTAAACTTGAAGAACCACTAACCATTTCATAAAATTAAGGTTATCAAAAATTTAAGGAGTTATTTATGAAAAAGATTTTATTTTTAGCAATATTTCTGATTATGATATCTACGATCTTTGCCGCAAAAAAAGATAAAGAACTTCTATTCAGCGGGAAAAAATTTTATGAATCTGGAAATTACAAAAAGGCAATGGAAAATCTCTCTAAATTTTTAGAACTTCACAAAAATTTCAAGAAAAATTTTTTTAACTATTCCCCCAGGGTTGAAAGGGCATATGCCCTTAGAGGAAATACCTATTTTAAAATTGGGGATTTTAAAAACGCAATTAAAGACTACAAAAATTCTTTAAAAATAAATGACTCCCAATCAATCGTATGGCACAATCTGGGAATTGCCTATATGAAAATAAGCGATATAGACAATGCAATTAAATCACTTAAAAAGGCAATTTCAATAAACAAACAGCAGGAAAAAAGTTATTACTATCTGGGCATCTGCTATGAGCTAAAAAATGATTTAAAGGAAGCAGAAAAAAAATTAAAAAAACTGGTGAGCATAGATAATATAAATGGAAATGGCTACATTAAACTAATTGATATAAATTTAAAGAAAAATAATTTGGACAGAGCTAAGGAACTTTTATTTACATCCCTTGGTTTAAAAGATGTTCCTGTATCAATTTTCAAACTTGAAGATTCCATTTTTGACATCTACATCTATGGTTATTACAGAGAACTTCCACTAATTGAACAGATAATGGAGTATCTAAGGGTAAATAATTTTAAAAAAGCTATAAAACTCTGTAAAAGTGAACTTAAGAAAAATGGAAAAAATGAAGAGGTACTTGTAAGTCTTGGGATTATTTACTTTACAAAGAAAAAAGATAGCGATGCAATCAATACTTTAAAAGAAGCTTTAAAATTAAAAAAAGATGATGTACTTGCACTAAATTACCTTGGACTTACCTATTTGAGGAAAGGAAACAGAGAGGAAGCAAAAAAATATTTTGAAATGGCAAATAATGTCAGGGGAAATTTGATCTCAAACGTTTTGCTAAAATATATTGAAAGGGTAAAATGAGATTAAACATAGCCATTGTCCAAATTGATATTTCAAATAGAAAAGATGAGAATTTAAAAAAAACATTAAACCTCATTAAAGGCACTATCCTTCAGGGGGATATTTTTATCCTACCTGAGCTCTTTTTAACTAATTATGAAACTATTTTAAAAAATGTGGTAAGGGAAGATGATATTTTTTTCACTACCTTTAAAAAACTAAGTGAAGAGTACCCAGAAAAGTACTTTTTGACAGGGTCTGTCCCCTATAAAAAAGATGGTAATCTCTTTAACTCTTCCTTTATTTTTAAGAAGGGAAAAGCATATCATCTATACGACAAAATTCATCTATTTCCTCCAATGGGTGAGGATAAAATTTTTAAAAGTGGCAAAAAACTTGGAATTTATAGAATTAGGGGTAAAAACTTTGATTTAAAAATTGGGGTTATAATCTGCTATGATTTGAGATTCCCTGAAATTTCAAGGATTTTAGCAAAAAGTGGAATTGACATACTACTTGTTCCTGCCCAATGGCCCCTTGTGAGGATAAGTGCTTTTAAAAATCTGATATTTTCAAGGGCTGTCGAAAATGGAATATTTGTTGTTGGCACAAACAGGGTTGGGCTATCATCAGGTGAAGTTTTTGGGGGAAATTCAGTTGTTGTTACTCCCACAGGTGAAATTTTAAATCCAGAATACTTTGATGAAAGGGTTATACACGTATCCATTAATCCAGAAAAATACTGGAAAATAAAGGAAAAAATAAATCCAATCAAAGACATAAATGAAGAAATTTACACACTTAGATCAAATGTTGAGGTAATTGAGAAAAAAATATGGTAGATGTTGAAAAATATGTAAAGCTTTTTAAGGGAAATCTCTTTGAAATAGGAGAAAAAGCGAAGGAAATTAAACTTAAGAAATTTGGGAAAGAGGTCTATTTTGTAAACAATAAACACATAAATTATACAAATATCTGCATAACAGGATGTACTTTCTGCGCATACAGTAAGAGATTTGACGAAGAAGGTGGTTATACACTCGAAATTGAAGATATTTTAAAGGATATTGAAAAAAACGGAGAAAAATTAAAAGAGGTACACATAGTAGGCGGTCTTCACCCCTTTCTTCCCTTCTCATATTACCTTGAGCTTGTTAAGGGAATTAAAGAAAAATTTCCACATATCCATATAAAGGGATTCACAGCAACTGAAATTGACCACTTTTCAAAAATCTCAGGGCTTACCGTAGATGAGGTTCTAATAAGGTTAAAGGGAGTTGGACTTGGGGCACTTCCAGGTGGGGGCGCTGAAATATTTTCAAAGAGAATCAAGGAAAAATACTATCCCAAAAAAATAGATGGAGAGAGATATCTGTATATCCACGAGAGGGCACACAAACTTGGTATTCCCTCAAATTGCACATTGTTATTTGGGATAGGAGAAAAACCATATGAAATTGTAAATCACTTATTGAAATTAAGAAACCAGCAGGAAAAAAGTGGTGGATTTTTGTCATTTATCCCCCTTCCCTTCCATCCACAAAACACTCCATTTGAAGGAAAATTACAGAAGGTCTCAAGTGAAAAAATATTAAAAGTTATAGCCCTATCAAGGATACTTTTAGATAACATTCCACACATAAAACCATATTGGGTGATGTTAACACCGGAACTATCACAAATTGCCCTTCACTTTGGTGGAGATGATTTAGACGGCACAATAGGATATGAGAGGATTACACATTCAGCAGGTGCAGAATCCCCCCTTTCTCTTTCTGAAAAAACATTTATAAATCTTATAAAAAAGGCTGGTTTTATCCCTGTAGAAAGGGATGGACTTTATAACAAGGTAAAAATTTATGGGTAGAATTTCCTTTAAAGATGGTATTTCAATACTTAAAAATGAAGATTTTTTAAAGCTTGGAAACTGGGCAAACAAAACAAGGAAAAAGCTTCATCCAGAAGGAATTGTCACCTTTATTGCCGATACAAACATAAACTACACAAATATATGCGACTCAAAGTGTTCCTTTTGCGCCTTTTATAGGGAAAAAAATGACAGTGAATCCTATACAATGAGCGTTGAAGAAGTTGAAGAAAAAATAAAAGAAGCTGAAAGATTAAACATAACAACCGCTTTAATTCAGGGTGGTTTAAATAGTGAGTTACCCTATTCTTACTATTTAGAGTTAATGGAAAGAATTACAAAATATAACGTTCACATACATATATTTTCACCACCTGAAATAGATCTACTCTCAAAAATTTCTGGAAAAAGTGTAGATAATGTTTTTAAAGACCTAAAAAAAAGGGGAATGAAAACAATGCCAGGAGGGGGTGCTGAAATTTTAAGTGAGAGGGTTAGAAAAAAGATAAGCCCAAAAAAAATAAGTTCAGATAGGTGGCTTGAGATTATGGAAATAGCACATAAAAATGGGATAAAAACAACAGCAACCCTTATGTTTGGCCATCTTGAAAGTGAAGAGGACATAGTTTTACATTTAGATAGGATTAGAAATTTACAGGACAAAACAAATGGATTTACAGCCTTTATAATGTGGGACTTTAAGGAAAAAAACAATCCACTGGGAGAGAAAATTGGAAAGAGATCATCTCCATATGACTATTTGAGATTACTTTCATTTTCAAGGATATACCTTGATAACTTTAAAAATATTCAGGCCTCCTGGGCATCTCAAGGAAAGGAAATTGGGGAACTTGCCTTATATTTTGGTGCAAACGACTTTGGTTCACTTTTACTTGAAGAAAATGTTATGCGAAAAGCTGGTTTCAGGATAACATCAACAATAGATGAAATTGCAGAAACAATTAAAAACAGTGGCTTTAAACCAGCACTCAGGGACACCTTTTACAATATAATAAGATTTTTATGAAATTTCCATACAAAGAGTTCTTTTAAACAATAAAAGGTTATGTCTAAAAAAGCAATTTTACTATTATTTTTTATTTTAATATCTTTTCTGGAGGTTTTTTCCATGTCTGCTACCATTAAACCCTATGGTAAGAGTATTCTTGACGGGTATGAATGGAACGGGAAAATATTAAAGCCCTATTCCAAAAGCGTAATAAATGGATGGAAATTTGACGGAAAAATTATTAAGCCTTACACTGGTTCAATAATGGATGGATATGAGTGGGATGGCCACATTCTAAAACCCTATGGAAAGTCAATAATGGACGGTTGGGAATATGATAAAAGTGACAAAGTCATAAAACCTTACTCCAAATCTATAATGGACGGATGGGAAATAGATGGAGATGTTGTAAAACCCTATGGTAAATCCATAATGGATGGTTGGGAAATAAAAGGTAAAATTCCAATACCTGTAATCATTCTTGTAATTTACGGAATTATAAAATAAAATTTAAATCTTTCAAAGATTTACGGAGGATTTTTTATGAAATTTAAGAGAAAAATAATTTTAATCATTTTAATCACCTTTATGTCTTTATTCCTATTAGCAAATAATAAAGACGTATATTACATTCTGTTTGACAACACAAAAAGTGAAACTGCAGCAAATGCAGACTGGGTAATAGATGACAACCAACCCGTTCCAGATCCAGCAGATCCCACATCTGAGAGTGATTGGATAGGTGGTATTTCAACATGGGGATATTCACTGTATGCCACAGGAAACTATATTGTAAGAACCCTTACAAGTGATTATGGTATAACATATAACGATTCAAGCAACCCATATGATTTATCAAATTTCGATGTCTTTGTGCTATGTGAGCCAAACAATCAATTTTCTTCAAGTGAGAAGGACGCAATAATTCAGTTTGTTTATAATGGTGGTGGCCTATTTGTAATTGCAGACCATAGTGGTTCAGATAGGGATAATGATGGATGGGATTCGCCACATGCCTTAAACGATCTATTTGACAACAATGGTTATGCTTCAAATATATTTGGGGTGGAATATGAATTAAACAGTGTTTCAGGTGACTACAGCAATATAGCATCAAATCCCGATTCAGATGGATCTGAAATTTTAAATGGAGACTTTGGAAGCGTAAACACAATTTCATACCACGCTGGATCAAGTATGTCCATTGATACTTCAGAAAATAGCAACGCAAGGGCACTTATCTGGGAAAATGGAGTCTCTCAAGATTCCACCACTTCTATAGTTGCGGCATACAGTAAATATGGAAATGGAAGAATTTTCTTTTTAGGGGACAGTTCCCCTGCAGATGATGGAACTGGACATACTGGAGATAATTTACAGGATGGTTGGAGTGAAAATGACGATGGCACATTAATACTTAATGCAACAAAATGGTTGGCAGAGGCATCAGGTTCAGGTGGTGATTTACCTCCGTCAATAACAGATATATCACAAAATCCAGATTTTCCTCAAACAACCGATAACGTCACAATTTCAGCAGATGTAACAGATGACAATGGGCTTTCAAGTGTTAAACTCTACTATTCAATAGATGGTGGAAGTTACAACTCAGTTGATATGACAGATAGTAAAACTTTCCAGGGAACAATCCCTTCTCAGCCTGACGGTACAAGGATAGACTATTACATAGAAGCAACGGACACCGCAGGACACATAACCACAAGTAGTACATATGGATATTTTAGCGGGACAACCCCCATAAATAAAATAAGGATAAATGACGACTCAGGAATGAATTTATTTTTAGGTTATGAAGTTAAAATAAAGGGGTATGTTACTGTGGCAACAGGAACTTTCAATTCTTCCTCAAATGATGTATATGTGGAAGATTACTCCTCAGGTATAAACGTATGGCAACATAACAGCCAATCACCAGGTGTAAATGTAGGCGATGAGGTAATTGTGGAAGGAATAATAAATCAGTACAATGGCAAAACAGAACTTGATATCTCAAATTCACCGTCAAATATGCAGGTTATCTCATCGTCAAATACAGTTTACCCAACAATAATTCCAACATGTAATGATATAGACGAACTGCACGAAGGCATGCTTGTTGAAATAAGAGATGTACAAATCACAGATGGTTCATTTCCAGCAGCAAACAGCAACTCCTGGAATATAAAAATAGAGGATAAATATGGAAATATTGGTTATATGGCTGTTGATAAAGATACAAATATAGATGGGACTCCCACACCAACAGGAAAATTTAATTTAATTGGTGTTGTTTATCAATATGACAATGCATCTCCATATAACAGCGGATATAAAATTCTTCCACGTTCACTTGATGATATTGAAGAGAATCCTCCCGATATTCCAAATATTGTCATTAATGAATACTGCATACACCCTGAAAATTCATGCGACACAAATGAAGATGGTTATATAAACCACAAAGATGACCAGTTCATTGAAATTGTAAACTATGAGAAAAATACCTATCACTTAACTGGCTGGAAATTGTATGTAAATTCAACTGAGATATATGAAATTCCAGAAAATGTATATATCAATGAAAAGGAATCCCTTACAATTTTTGGTGGTGGTAGTCCAATGGGATCATATGGAGATTACGCTGTGGAACTTTTAGCTGAACCCGATGGACTTAACTTACCCGACAGCGGAACAATTGTCTTAAAGGACAGCAGTGGAAATTTTGTCTGCGGAATAAATTACAGTGTGGATCCTTCATACAGTGGAAGTTATACAAGATACCCTGAAATTACAGGATTATTTAAGAAACATACGGAGATAAACCCTGGATATTGTTCAAGTGCGGGAAAAAGGGCAAATGGGAACTATTTCATGACCTATGGAGACTTAAATTATGATGGAGAACTGACATTAGTTGATTTAATGATATATATGAATTACTTTACTGGAAATATTGATTTGACGTCACCAC
>JALULU010000290.1 GCA_027040585.1 Acidobacteriota bacterium
TAAACAAAAAAGCTCAAAAAGATTGTGATGCAAGATGGACTAAGAAGAATGGTCAAAAAGAGTATGGATATAAAGACCATATAGTTTCAGACCAAAAAACTAAAATTATCATAAACTTTGAAGTAACGCCGGCTTCAACCCATGATTCACAAGTGATAATAGATTTGATAAGCAAAGATGATAAAATACTATATGCTGATAGTGCTTATAAATCAGAAGAGATACAAGAATATCTAAAAGAGCCTACAGAAATAAACCGTTATCCAATGCTGCGTATAAAGAAAATTATAAATACTCTAAAACTAGAGTAAGAGTAGAACATATATTTGGAACTCTTACATCCCAAATGAATAATGCCCTAAATCTTACATCAATAGAGATAGATAGAATAAAGTCCACAATAGGACTTATAAATCTAACCTACAATTTAGTTAGATACGAACAGGTGATTAGATTACAAAAGGTAAAATTATCCGTCATTCCGCACCCCAAATCAGCATTTAATCCAAAGGTACAGAAAATGCTTAAGAGATCCCTAAAAACGGGGAATAACGATGGAAATGCAAAAAGCGGTCATAAAGAATATGGATCACTTGGGATTGGTAGCCGGTATGATAGATGAACTTAGTATCGTCGAGAGTGTGGATGCAGCTATTCCAACTTAGAGTGAATATAAAAATTTCAGTCACGGTGAAAGTGTAAAAGCGATGATTCTTAACGGTCTTGGATATGTCAACAAGCAGCTCTATCTTACACCGTTCTTTTTCAAAGACAAACCGTTACAAAGATTGTTTGGAAGAGATGTCGAAGCGTTATGGTTCAACGATGATACCCTCGGCAGAACCCCTGATAAACTCTTTGATTACGGAGTAAGCGAACTCTACGAAAAGATAGCCAAAAAAGCACTTGAAGTCCTGACTTCCGCCCAAAAGGCACTACAACCCCCGCATTATAGGAATCCAACTTTAAATTTAGGCACTACAAATACTACAGCCAAATCCCAAGAAATTTTAAATAATTTTTAAATATATAATCATGGAAGAGTTTTTGCTTTAGTTGACTCTAAAAAAAACAAGGAGTCAACCATAAAACAATGCACAAAGGCTAAAGCATTGCTTGAATCACTAAAGACGGTACCAGATTACAGGGTAGATATAGGAAAGATTAAGTATCCATTAGCAGAAGTACTGTTTATGGTGATATTTGCATTATTAAAAGGGAATACTAAATTTAAAGAGTTTTTTGGCTGGATGACTTATAATATAAAGATAATCCAGTACTAAAAGAGATTTTTGAAAAAGAACAAATAGATATACTATCTGTTTCTACTTTGCATAGGATATTAACAAATACTGATAACAATGCACTTGAAAAAGTATTTAGGCAAACTATGTAAAAAAGAGAATATTGCAATAGATGGTAAATGGTTAAATGGTAGTGATGTAAATGGACAATATACTAATGAGTGTCATAAAGCAATTTTTAATATATTGGATAAAGATAAAAAGATTGTATTTGCACACAAATTTATGGCAAAAAATAAAGAGAATGAAATTACTGCACTGAAACAAGCTTTTGATGAAAATGATCTATTTAGTGATGAAGGGCAGATATTTTCATTTGATGCAATTCAAACTCAAACAGAAATATTAAATAATATCGATAGCAATGGAGATAAGTATATAGCAAAAGTAAAAGGCAATCAAAAGGAGTTAAAG
>JALULU010000291.1 GCA_027040585.1 Acidobacteriota bacterium
ACTATGTATTAGTATCAATAAAGATTTAGTGAATGCTTTGTTTGTGAGTAATTGTAAAAAAATTGAGATTAACCTGTGGTTAATTGATGTTTTTTTATAAATGCACACAGACAAATGATTTATTAAAGATTATTAATACTAATATATAGTTTGGGTTTTATCTAGCAACTTCATTACGCTCATATTTGGTCTGTTTTTATTCGATGTACCAGTCAGTACACCTCATAAAAACAGACCAAATCTAAGCATAAGCAAGGCACTAGCTTATTAAAATTCGCATTATTTCAGAGGCTACTACAAATTCTTGCTCTGTGTGAGCTGATTATATCAAATATTCGTATCATAATATGAGCCGATTATCAAATTTAAGTAGCTCTTTATTTCTAAATGGGGAGATTCTAGATAGTGGGTTGTGTCCCGCCCCTGATATTTTGATATTTAATTGAATTTTTTACTCTAAAGCTACTAGACCCTTTCCTAACTTATTTATCAATTTCTCGAATTCTTCTTTAGTTTTATCATCACCATACTCAAACCAAGATTTTATTTCTTTTATATCAAATAATTTTTTCTCTAATCCAAAAACTAACAAACCTCTCAATGTATCAAATATCTCATGAGTCTCAGAAACAAATTTTAATGTATGATACCTAATATATGATATTTCAGAGCCACAATTAATATAAAAAGTATGCATTTTACTATCTATATTTAATAAACAATTTGCCATATTTATAGGTATTAATATATCATCTGCAATTCGAGAAAAACCAATTTCTAACATACTCCCAATTATTTGAATATTATCAAACCTAGCACCAATCAAAGTAGCATTTGACATATTTATATGCTCAAATACACAATTATTAAATTTTGTGCCAAAAAGATTAGAGTGATACATGTCAATATTTTTTAAATCAGAATAAGAAAAATTCAGTCTTAATAAATTTAAACTAATAAGATTTATATTATGACTTTTTTGCATCTTGATACCAGTAAAATACTTACGAGCCCAAACTGGAGCAGAAGCACTATTGGAATAGTTCCAATTTCTAATCATTTCAAATAAATTTTCAGGGTTATCTAATTTTCCATTAAAAAAAACTCTTTCTTCTTCATTATCAGTATGTAATATATTACCAACCAAAAGAGCTAACCATTTATCTATATCAGTTGGATTACTACCCATTTGCATATTTGTAAATATTGTTAGCTCTTTATTAAATAGCGCATTTTTAGGTTCTGTTTTGGCTAACACCAAAGTAGTTTTAGAGTCTATAATTTCTTTTGCTAAATGTATAATTTTTTCTAATTCTTCGTTGTTTATTGCCCAATTTTCTAAAAGTTCATCAGATATAGCGGTTGAGTCTTTATTAAACCCTACTCTATCAAACCATTTAAACTGAATTGCCTGACTATGTAAAGTGTTATTCTCACCCATTGCAAGTGCGCTAAAAAGCGGATATAATAATTTTCTTTTTTCTATAGTGCTGTTATCAGGTTTGATACTTAGAATAGTAGAATAGGGGTCAGACGTTGAATATCCACCTAGGAATAAGAGGAGTCTGGTGATAGTAATATTATTTTAAGGAAAAATAGAATATCTAAATACAAAACTTTACATATAACGACATATGTGTTATAATACCTTTATGATTAAAACATTTAAGTGCAAAGAGACAAGAAAGATATTTGAGAGAAGTTTTTCTAAAA
>JALULU010000292.1 GCA_027040585.1 Acidobacteriota bacterium
CCATTGTATAAATAAAGAACTTAACAGCAGCATAAATCCTATTTTCACCACCCCAAACGCCAATTAGAAAATACATTGGCACAAGCATTATTTCCCAGAATAGATAAAAAAGAACTAAATCAAGGGATACAAAAACCCCTAAAATCCCCGCTTCAAGCAATAACATAAATATCATGTACTCTCTTAAATTCTTTTTAACAGACCACGAGCCTAAAATTGCTATAGGGGTAATGAATGTTGTTAAAAGAACCAAAAAGAGTGAAATCCCATCAATTCCTACATAATAATTTATATTAAATCTTTCAAATGATATCCATTTATGAAATTCCACAAGCTGATAAGAACTAAGTGATGAATTAAATTTAAATAAAAGAAATAGGGAAACAACAAAAGCAAAAACTGAAAAAACAAAAGCAGCTACCTTTATTCCCTTTTCCCTATTTTTTGGAAAGAGCATCAAAAGTATTGCACCAAGTACAGGAGTAAATATTGTAAGACTGATTAAGTTGCTCATTATCTCTACCCTTTACTACCTTATAAAGTTTAATATGATGTAATATAAAATTCCTATTCCACCAAGAACAATCCAGCCAATGTAAGACCTTATAAATCCATTTTGAATTCTCGCAACTACAGTACTAAGTCCTTCAGTTAAATAGGCATATCCATTTACTATGCCATCAATAACCGCAACATCAACTATTTTCCATAAGACATTGGTGCTAAACCATTTAATTGGCTGAATAACAAAAAAATTGTAAATTTCATCCACATAGTATTTGTTGTAAATAAGTTTATATATAAAACCAAGCTTTTCTTCGTCTTTTGGCAATGCCTCTTTTTTGATATAAATTATATATGCTATGAGCACCCCTAAACCTGCTACAACTATTGAAATCAATGTTACCAAAAGTTCTTTACCTGCAGGTTGTGATTCCACAACATGATGGAGATGTGAAACCACCTTTTGTGGCATAAATCTAAATACCGGATCTAAAAATTTCTCAAAAACATTTGGAAAACCTGTCCAACCAGGCATTCCCACAAATCCACCAATTGTTGAGAGAATAGCAAGAATTATTAAAACACTGGTCATACTTTTAGGAGATTCGTGAACATGAGACAATTTTTCTTCAGACATTCTCGATTTACCATGAAAGGTCAAAAACATAAGTCTGAACATATAAAGGGCAGTGATAAGTGCCGCTACCGTTCCCAAAATGTAAAAAATCATATGTCCTTTAACTGGATCAATTTTTGATCTCCATAAAATTTCATCCTTGGAAAAGAAACCTGCAAAAATTGGTATTCCCGAAATTGCAAGTGTTGCTGCCCACATCGACAAACATGTTATTGGCAAATATTTTTTAAGTCCACCCATGTTTTGCATATCCTGTTCATGGTGCAAAGCAAGGATGACACTTCCAGAACCTAAGAACAAAAGTGCTTTAAAAAATGCGTGGGTCATTAAATGAAAAATTCCAGCGGAAAATGCCATTACACCAAGTGCTGTAAACATATATCCAAGCTGACTCACCGTTGAATAGGCAAGCACTCTCTTAATATCCCTTTGAAAAATACCAATTGTAGCAGCATAAAGTGCTGTAAGTGAACCGATTAATCCCACAATAAAGAGTGCATGAGGTGCCCTTGAATATATGGCATTTGACCTTGTTATCATATAGACACCAGCGGTTACCATTGTGGCAGCGTGTATCAATGCAGAAACTGGTGTTGGACCTTCCATGGCATCGGGAAGCCATACATATAATGGAATTTGAGCGCTTTTACCTGTAGCTCCAATAAACAACAATACAGCTATAACTGTTAAAACTCCCCAGCCACTCTCAACGCCATATCCTTTTTTAACTATTGAAGTAAAAATAGTGTTAAAATCAAGACTTCTAAAGGTAAAAAACATCAACATCAAACCAACAACAAACCCAAAATCACCAATTCTATTTACAATAAATGCCTTTTTACCAGCATCTGAGGCACTTTTCTTATGAAAATAAAAACCAATTAAAAGGTATGAACAAAGCCCAACTCCTTCCCATCCAACGAAAAGGAGCAGATAATTGTTGGCAAGTACAAGAACCAACATTGAAAACATAAAAAGATTTAAATAGGCAAAAAACCTGTTATAGCCTATATCATTCCACATATAACCAATACTATAAATGTGAATAAGGAATCCTACACCGGATACAACAAGTAACATAACCATTGACAGTGGATCAAGTAAAAACCCAAAGTTGGCTACGAAATCACCTGCCTTAATCCATGTAAAATAATTTATCACAATGGATTCAGTATGAAGTGATAAGAATTTAAAAAAGGTTATAACTACAAGTAAAAAAGAAATACCTGTGGTACCTATTGCAATTCTGTGAACAAGTTTTTTGGGAAAACTTCTACCAAAAATCCCATTTAAAAGAAAACCTGCTAAGGGCAAAATTGGAATGAAAATCAAGAGGGTCTTCATTTTCTACCTCTAATTCTTCATAATATTAATATCATCAACATCAAGTGTCTTTTTATTCCTATAAATCAACATAATTAAGCCAAGTCCAACAGCTACCTCAACAGCAGCAAGAACCATAACAAAAAATACATAAATCTGTCCATCTACCTGACCAAGTTTATAGGAATATGCAATAAAAGATAAATTAACAGCGTTAAGCATCAATTCAATAAACATAAAAATGATTATCAAATTTCTCCTAATTAAAACACCTATTAACCCAATAGTAAACAAAATAACACTTAAGATTACAAAAAAATCAGGAGTTATCCTCATCTTTTTCACCACTGTCTAAATTTTTTTTACCAAAATATATAGCACCAATAATTCCAACCATTATTAAAATAGAAACAACTTCAAATGGAAGTAAGTATACTGTAAAAAGCCTATGTGATAGTGCCTTTATATCAAATTTAGAAGATGCTATTGTATTTATCGCCTTATGACTTTTGTAAATCACATAAACCAAAAGGCCAAATATTATTCCCACTATGCCAGTAAAAAACGCCCATAGCTTTGATGAAAAAGCGTATTTAATCTTACCAAAGGGATCAACAAGTGAAATTATTATAAGGAATAAAACCATCACTGCGCCGGCATAAACAACAAGTTGAAGTAAACCAACAAAGGTAGCATAAAGGGAAATAAACAAAACGGCAAGTGAAGCCATACACCCCATAAGAGATAATGCAACATTTACCATTTTTTTCTGAAAGAGCATATTAATAGCAAAAATAACAGAAAGGACTGCAAAAACATATACCAGAATGTTCATAGAAATCACCCTGCAAAAATAAACTATATATTAAATTTCAAAACCAATTTGGTCAAGTTATTTTTTACCTGTTTTAATAAAATTGTAATTAAAATCGTTTACTACCTCTAATTTTTGCTCAGGAGAAAAAACTTTTATCAATTTACCATCTTTATCAACTGCAAAGGTTATTCCCATACTTCCAAACTCAAGAACAAACTTTTTAATATCAAGTTGTCTTCCATCCTTCATGTTAATTACAGCATTTCCAACATAATCAAGCTTTACAGGAATTTCCTTGGCAATCTTGGGAATATAAATATTTAAAGTCCTTTCGTCTCCACCACCTTCAACCTCATATTTTTTATAAATAAGCCAGTACTGATAAAAAACTGCTTCTTCTAAAATCCTGAAGTTTTCATGTACTTTTGCCATTCTATTTAAAGTAAGGCCAGCCATATAACAATTATCAACAGCTTTTCCCCCTTTAAAATCCACCTTAATATAATTTTTCCTGCCATTTACAGTATAAAAGTCTTCATAGTGAATGGGATTATATTTTTTATCCATTATTTCTTTCGTCTTATAAGTAAAGGCAATATTTCCTCCACCTTTTGGCAAAATTACGCTCATAATTGAAGAAGCTTCATATTTTCCACCAACTGACTTTAAAGTATAAACTTCACTTCCAACATACTTTCCATCAAAATAAATAAGTAATTTACCCCTATTAACAACCTTTTCCTTTGAAAAAATAAATAGTGAAAAAAGAAAAATTAAAAAAATTATTAAATAACCTCTATATTTCATTCCCTGTTCCTCCGCTTTATTTTTAAGACTAAAACCCCTTCTTTATATTTAGCATCAATATTATCTTCATCAATGTTTGTTAAAATCCAATCAAAAACAATCTTAAATTTACCAAATCTTCTCTCAGCCCTGTGAAAAATTATCCCATCATCTCTGGCAAAATCTTTTTTTTTCTCACCACTTATCTCAAGCTTATTTTCTTTATAGGACACATCAATTTCTTCAGGATTAACTCCGGGCAGATCAATGATTATATAGTAATAATTTTCAGTTTCTAAAACATCGCAATCTGGTTTAAAAAGCGAATTTGATTCTTTAACCATGGCGTTGAAAAAATTTTATAAAGAATAAATGTCATTATATGACATAAATTGCAAAAAAAAAAGCCAGGAATAAAATCCTGGCTAAAAAATTGAAAATATCTTAAAAATAGTGATTAATTTTCTTTTTCTTTTTCATCAATTTCTTTATTTTCTGCTTCTTTTTTTTCCTCTTCAACTCCCTCTTCTTTTGTTTCTTCACCTATCTCTTCTTCCACCACTTCCGCTTTAACTTCTTCTTCAGTAGTAGATTCTTCTACCACCTCAGATTTTTCCTCAACAGGTTTTTCTTCAGCTACCTCTTCAGTTTCTTTAGTTTTCCATAAAACCTCAGATTCAACCAATTCAATTATCGCCATTTCAGCCCCATCTCCCTTTCTCCATCCAAGTTTATAAATCCTGGTATAACCTCCAGGCCTTTGTGAATACATGGGACCAATTTCATCTACAACTTTGTGTGCTACCTTTTTATCTTTAAGATAGCTTATTAATCTTCTTCTATCACTCAAAGTTCCTTTTTTCCCAAGGGTTATAAGCTTTTCAGCTACGGGTCTAAGAGCTTTGGCTTTTGGAAGCGTAGTTTTTATTCTTCCATATCTAAAAAGTTCAGTTGCCAGATTTCTAAGTAATGCTTTTCTATGTTCAGTTGTTCTTCCCAACTTCTTTCCTGCAACTCTATGACGCATTTTTACTCTCCTTAAAAATTACTTTTTTTTATTATTTTGCCATCTTTATCAAGTTCCATACCAAAAGACAAACCAAGTGAAGCAAGGATGTCTTTGATCTCATTTAAAGACTTCTTTCCAAAGTTTTTAGTCTTTAACATCTCAGCCTCACTTCTCGTAACAAGGTCAGCAATTGTTCTGATGTTTGCATTTTTCAAACAATTAGATGCCCTTACACTAAGTTCAAGTTCATCTACAGACATCTGTAAATATTCATTTAATTTACTTTCCTCTTCATCAATTATCTCTTCTTCAACTTCTTCTTCTTCTTCAAAGTCAACGAATATTGCCATGTGATCCTTCAAAATTTTAGCAGCTCTTGCTATTGCATCCTGAGGTAAAATAGTACCATTAGTCCACACCTCAAGAATTAACTTATCATAATTCGTTGACTGACCTACACGAGCCTGTTCAACCCTAAAATTTACCCTATTAATAGGTGAATGAGTGGAATCAAGAGGTATACTGCCAACGGAAAAATCTTCATCTATATTTTCCTCTGCAGGCACATATCCTTTTCCAAGTTTTACCTTCATTTCCATTTTTAATTCTGCACCATCTTCAAGGGTTGCAATATGTATATCTGGATCTAAAATCTCAACATCTGGATCAATTTTTATATCTCCAGACTTAACTTCACAGGGCCCTTTTGCCTCAAGATATATGAACTTATCAAATTCAACATTCAATTTAATTGGAATTTTTTTCAGTGCAAGAATGATATCAGTTACATCCTCTCTCACACCAGGAATCGTAGAAAACTCGTGGAGGACACCATCTATCTTTAACATAGTTATAGCTGCACCTGGAATAGAAGACATCAAAATTCTCCTAAGAGAATTCCCTATTGTTGTACCAAAGCCCCTTTCAAAAGGTTGCGCATAGAAAAAACCATAGGTTGGCGTAAGAACCTTAGGGTCGTAGTGCAGCCTTTTTGGTTTTTGCATTTTAACAGCCATTACAATTTCCTCCACATTATTTAGAGTATAACTCAACAATTAAATGTTCGTTAATCTCTATTCCTATATCATCTCTTTCAGGCAAGTCTATAACTTTACCTTTAAAATTATCTCTATCAAGGCTAAGCCATTTTGGGACACCTCTTCCAGACGAAAGAGAAAGACTACTTTCTACAAAAACATTCTTTCTCATATTTTCTACAAGTTCTATTTCATCTCCAACCTTTACCAGGAAAGATGGAATATCAACCTTTTTACCATTAACTCTAATGTGCCCATGTTTTACAAGCTGCCGTGCCTGATTTCTTGAAGAAGCAAAGCCAAGTCTATAAATAGTATTGTCTAACCTTCTTTCAAGTAATCTCAAAAGATTTTCACCTGTAATCCCCTTTTGCCTTTCAGCAATTTTAAAATAGTTTTTAAACTGTTTTTCAAGCAGTCCATAATATCTTTTCACTTTCTGCTTTTCCCTTAGCTGTTGCCCATACCCTATTAATTTTTTCCTTCTATCTCTTCCATGCTCACCAGGAACGTAGGGTCTGATATTTAATGGACAACTATCCTTAAAGCATTTTTCACCTTTTAAAAAAAGTTTTGTATTTTCTCTTCTACACAGTTTACAAACTGGACCTAAATAGCGTGCCACTATTTCCTCCTTAATTAAACTCTTCTTTTCTTTTTAGGTCTACACCCATTATGAGGTATGGGAGTAACATCCTTTATACTTAAAATTTTTAATCCTGCCGCATGTAAAGCTCTTATTGCAGATTCTCTTCCAAGACCTGGTCCTTTAACATGAACATGAACTTCTTTCATTCCATAATCTTTCATAGCCTTTTCAGCAGCAGATTGAGCAGCTTGTTGGGCTGCAAAGGGAGTTGATTTTCTTGATCCTTTGAAACCAGTAGTACCACCAGATGCAAAGGTAAGCACATTTCCCTCTAAATCAGTTATAGAAATAATTGTATTGTTAAAAGTTAACTTTAAATGAACTACACCAAC
>JALULU010000293.1 GCA_027040585.1 Acidobacteriota bacterium
ATTCTCCACCTGCGCCTGTTTACATCCCTGAGGCAAATGAATTTGCTAAAAAATTGGCAGAAATTACGGGAGGAATTGCGCTTAGTAACATATATGAGGTTTTCTTTGATTCACCACTTACAGCACATATTTTAGGTGGGTGTCCAATTGGTGAAAGTGAAAAGGATGGGGTAATAGATGTAAATCACAAACTATTTGGTGATGAAAATGTATACATCTGTGATGGAAGTGTGATACCTGCAAATTTAGGGGTTAATCCATCCCTTACGATCACTGCAATGAGTGAGCGGGCAATGTCAAAAATTCCACCTAAAAGGGAAAATGTAAAACACATAGGCTATGAGGTGTTAGATGAAAATTTATAAAAAGATAAATCCCAAGAATGGGGAATTTTTATACGATGTTGAAATTTATGATGATGAAATGGTTAAAAGGGAAGTTGAAATTGCAAGAAGTGGATTTTTAAAGTGGTGTGAATATCCCTTAAATAAAAGGGTTAAAATCTTAAAAAACGTTTTAAAGGAAATTAAGAAAAGAAAATTTGATTTTATAGAGGTTATAAAAAGCGATGCAGGTAAAGTAAATCAGGATGCAATTGTTGAGGTTTTTACGACGTTAAACCACCTTCACTATTTGACAAAAAGGGGATATAAATTTTTAAAACCTGAAAAGAGAAAGAGTGGATATTTTAAAAATAACAGTTGTTATGTGCAGTTTAAACCACATGGAGTAGTTGGTATAATCTCCCCATGGAACTATCCCCTTATTTTAACTGGAACGCCTTTATTTCACGCACTAATTGCTGGAAATTCTGTTGTTTTAAAGCCCTCTGAAATTACAACAAAGGTTTCATTTTTATTAAAGGAGGTTTGTAATAACTCAGGGATACCTGATGAGGTTTTTAAAATTGTAACAGGAGATGGGAGTACAGGAAGGGCACTTGTGGAAAGCAATATTGATATGATAAGTTTTACAGGTAGTACCCCCGTTGGAATTGAAATTGCGAAAATGTGTTCAAAAAGACTCATTCCCTATGTTTTAGAACTTGGGGGAAAGGACTTTGCAGTTGTTTTAAAGGATGCAGATTTAAAAAGGGCAGCCTCTGGGATTGTCTGGGGTGGAATAAGTAATGGGGGTCAGACCTGTATAGGTATTGAAAATGTTTTAGTGGAAGAAGAAATTTATGAAGATTTTTTAAATATGTTAACCGCTGAAGTAAAAAAAATACCTGCTAAAGATTTGGGAGCAGTGATCAATAAAATACAGTTTATGAAGATTGAATCCCACATTGAGGATGCGCTTCAAAAAGGGGCAAAAATTGCATTTGGTGGGAAAAAATTAGACGATTTTCACTTTGAGCCAACAATTTTGAGGGATATTACAAAGGATATGAAAATTTTCTATGAGGAGACCTTTGGACCTGTCTTAGGGGTTATGAGATTTAGGGGTGAAGATGAACTTGTAGAAATTGCAAATAGCACTGAGTATGGACTAAATGGCTCAATCTGGACAAAAGATTTAAAAAAAGCAAAGAATTTCCTAAATAAGATTGACACAGGATCAATTTGTGTAAATGATTGCCTTACAAATTATTTAATAAGTGATCTTCCCTTTGGTGGGGTTAAAAAAAGTGGAATTGGAAGAGTACATGGAATTGAAGGAGTCAGGGCTTTTGCCAAAATGCAAAGTGTAATG
>JALULU010000294.1 GCA_027040585.1 Acidobacteriota bacterium
CTAGAGGTTATAAGTTAAATGTAGTTGAAGTAAAGGAAAAAATAGTTGAAAGAATTTGTAAAAAAGTAAAATTTTCTTCTGTGCTTATCAATTTTTTAAAAATTCTTGTAAAAAACTATGCGATAAAATATTTAAGTGACATATATCTTTTGACTATTGACGAAGTGAATAAAAGAGATGGGATTAAATATGTTAAAATGAAAGTGGCTCCTCCCTATGATGAAAAACTTATTAAAAGGGTAAAAGATGTTCTTGAAAAAAAGACTAAGATGGAGATTGTTGTTGATGTCGAAGAAGAAAAAGAGTTGATTGCAGGTTTTTGGTTAAAGATTGACAGCAAAATTTTAGATGGAAGTCTTTTGGGACAGTTAAATAATTTAAAAAATAAGTTAACTTCTTAAAATATTTTTTAGGAGTGGATATGAAGATAAAAGTTGATGAAATTACAAAGATAATAAAGGATGAGATTAAAGGATTTGAAAAGAGTGTTGAAGTTTCAGAAGTTGGTACTGTCATTAGTGTTGGGGATGGTATTGCGAGAATATATGGGCTTGAAAAGGTAATGTATGGGGAATTGCTTGATTTTCCAGAAGGCGTAAAAGGACTTGCTTTAAACCTTGAAGAAGACAACGTTGGTGCAGTTCTACTTGGTGAATATTTTGAGATTAAAGAAGGAGATGAGGTTAAAAGGACAGGGAAAATTATGAGTGTTCCTGTTGGAGAAGAGCTTTTAGGTAGAGTCGTAAATCCATTGGGGGAACCAATAGATGGAAAAGGTCCTATTAAGGTTTCGAAGTATTACCCTATTGAAAGATTAGCCCCTGGAGTTGTTGATAGACAGCCTGTTAAAGAGCCTCTTCAAACAGGATTAAAATCTGTAGATTCTATGGTTCCAATAGGAAGAGGTCAGCGTGAGTTAATTATTGGTGATAGACAAACCGGAAAAACAGCTGTGCTTGTTGATACTATTATAAATCAGAAAAGTACTGATGTGTATTGTATATATGTTGCAATAGGTCAAAAGCAGTCTACAATTGCAAGGGTTGTAAAAACTCTTGAAGAATATGGATTAATGGATAAAACAATTGTGGTTGCAGCATCAGCCAGTGATCCTGCTACTATGCAATATATTGCGCCCTATGCAGGTTGTGCCATGGGTGAATATTTTAGAGATAATAAAATGCATGCCCTTGTTATGTATGATGATCTCTCAAAACATGCTGCAGCTTACCGTGAGATTTCTCTTTTATTAAGGAGGCCACCTGGACGTGAGGCTTATCCCGGTGATGTTTTTTACCTCCATTCAAGATTACTTGAAAGGGCTGCAAAACTAAATGATGAATTAGGTGGTGGATCTTTAACGGCTCTTCCTGTTATTGAGACTCAAGCAGGCGATATCTCTGCTTATATACCTACTAATGTTATTTCAATCACTGATGGTCAGATATTTTTAGAAACTGACCTATTTCATGCAGGTATCAGACCTGCAATTAATGTTGGTAATTCTGTTTCTCGTGTTGGTGGGAATGCACAAATTAAAGCTATGAAACAGGTTGCAGGTACACTTAGGTTAGAACTTGCTCAATTCAGGGAATTGGCTGCATTTGCTCAGTTTGGTAGTGATTTAGATAAGGCTACTAAGGCGCAGTTAAATAGGGGTGAGAGGTTAACGGAGGTGTTAAAGCAAGCTCAATATAAACCACTCCCTGTTGAGAAACAGATAATGATAATTTATGTGGGAACAAATGGGTATTTAGATGACATTGAAACTTCTGATATTAAAGACTTTGAGATGGAATTTTATGAATTTCTCGATACAAAGCATGGAGATCTATTAAAAGAAATTTTGGAAAAGAAAAAATTGGATGATGATTTGCTTTCTAAAATGAAGAATGTTGTAGAAGAGTTTAAAAAAGATTTTGTTGAAAAACACTATTCTTCCAAAGAGAAAAAATAAGGGTAAAATAAATGCCAAATTTGATTGATATTAGAAGAAGAATTAAAAGTGTTCAAAATACTCAGCAAATTACAAAGGCTATGAAATTTGTATCTGCTGCAAAACTTAAAAAGGCACAGGATAGGATATTTGGGGCCAGACCATATGTGAAAAAATTGTTTATGTTGATAAATCATCTGGCTTCCAGTGGAGAAGTTTCTTCACATCCATTTTTAGAAGAGGTTGATTCTGAAAAGTACCTTGTTGTGCTTATTACAGGTGATAGGGGACTTTGTGGAGCTTTCAATGCAAATCTAATAAAGGCTGCTTATTCTTTTTTTGAAAAGAATGAAGAAGGTGAACTCTTGTTGGAATTGATAGGTAAAAAAGGGTATGAACATTTTAAAAAGAGAAATTTTGAAGTTTTTAATTATTTTGTTGATAGACTGACAAAAGTTGATATGGAACTTGCTGAGGAGATTGCTGAACCTTTAATAAACCTTTTTTTAGAGAAGAGAGTTGGAAAAATCTTTATCATTTATAATGAATTTAAATCAGTTTTGCAGCAAAAAATTACAATTGAACAGCTTTTACCAATTACAAGTTTTGAATTTGAAAATGAGGGTGAGAAATTGAATTTTATATTTGACCAGGACCCTAAAAAATTGGTAGAGGACCTATTTCCTACACATGTTAAGATACAAATTTATCATGCACTTCTTGAATCTGTCGCAAGTGAACATGGAGCAAGGATGGCTGCAATGGATGCTGCAACTAAAAATGCCGAAGAGATGATAAAACAACTTACACTTTTTAGAAACAGGGTAAGACAGGCATCTATAACAAAAGAATTAATTGAAATAGTTAGTGGTGCTAATGCACTTAAATAAAAATTTATAGAGGTAAGCTATATGAATATTGGAAATGTAGTACAGGTTATAGGACCAGTAGTTGACTGTAAATTTTCAGAGGAAAATATTCCTCCCATA
Organism: Acidobacteriota bacterium; assembly: GCA_027040585.1. Lineage (GTDB taxonomy): Bacteria > Acidobacteriota > JAAYUB01 > JAAYUB01 > JAMOQF01 > JAMOQF01. The sequence continues at coordinate 2,926 of JALULU010000294.1, forward strand.
TATCAAGCTTTAAAAATAACCAGTGAAGGGTTTGATATCCCAACCCCAATTGAAATTATTGCAGAAGTTCAACAACATCTTGGAGAAGGTGTTGTGAGAGCTGTTGCTATGGAGCCAACGGAAGGATTGGTTCGTGGTATGAAAGCCATAGATACAGGTGGACCCATCACTGTTCCAGTGGGTCATGAGGTCCTTGGGAGGGTCTTGAATGTTTTAGGTAATACGGTTGATAAATTAGGTGAAATTAAAACTGGGAAAAGGTATCCAATTCACAGACCTGCTCCCAAATTTACTGATCAAAATGTTTCAACAGAGATGCTTGAAACAGGTATAAAAGTTATAGATTTAATTGAGCCATTCCCAAAGGGTGGAAAGATTGGACTTTTTGGCGGTGCTGGTGTTGGGAAAACAGTTATAATTATGGAACTTATTCACAGGATAGCTAAACAACATGGAGGATTTTCAGTATTTTCAGGTGTTGGAGAAAGAACCCGTGAAGGAAATGACTTGTGGCTTGAAATGAAGGAATCAGGAGTTATTGAAAAAGCTGCGCTTGTATATGGTCAGATGACTGAGCCTCCTGGAGCAAGGTTGAGGGTGGCTTTAACCGGGCTAACAGTTGCGGAATATTTTAGGGATGAGGAGCATCAAGATGTTTTGCTTTTTATAGATAATATTTTCCGTTTCACACAGGCTGGTTCAGAGGTGTCTGCACTTCTTGGGAGGATGCCTTCAGCAGTTGGATATCAACCAAATCTTGCTACAGAGATGGGGGAACTTCAGGAAAGAATTACTTCTACAAAGGAAGGGTCAATTACTTCAATTCAGGCTATTTACGTCCCTGCTGATGACTACACAGACCCTGCTCCTGCAACGACATTTACACACCTTGATGCGACTACTAACCTTGAGAGGTCAATTGCTGAAATGGGTATTTATCCGGCTGTGGACCCACTCGCTTCAACTTCAAGGATTTTAGACCCTCGTATAGTGGGGGAAGAGCACTATCAGGTGGCACGTCAGGTACAGGCAATATTGCAGAGATACAAAGATCTTCAGGATATTATAGCAATCTTAGGTATTGATGAGCTTTCTGATGAGGATAAACTTGTTGTTACAAGGGCTCGTAAGATTCAAAAATTTTTGTCACAGCCATTTTTTGTTGCTGAACAATTCACAGGCATACCGGGTAAATATGTATCAATAGAAGACACGATTAAAGGATTTAAAGATTTATGTAATGGTGTGTATGACGATTTACCAGAACAGGCATTTTATATGGTTGGAAGTATTGAAGAGGCAAAGGAAAAAGCTGCTAAGATGAGTAAGGAGTAGTTTGTTATATGGAAAAGATTTATCTGGAAGTTTTGACTCCCGATAGGGTTTTCTTTAGCGGTTATGTAAAGTTTGTTAGTTTACCTGAAAAAGGTGGTGAAATTACCATTTTACCGGGACATGCGCCTCTTATTGGTGAACTTGATGTTGGGATCATTAAAATAGAGACAACCCAGGATATAGAGAAATTTTTCTTTTGTATGGATGGTTTTATTGATGTTACATGGGATGGTGTATCTATCATGGCAAATATTGTTAAAGAATCCAAGGATATAGATATAGAAGAAGTTTACAAAAAAAAGGAAGACCTGTGGCAAAAGATTTTTTCTGGGTCCCCTGAGTATAATTATGATAAATTAATGAAAAAATATAGGGCAACTGAATATCAAATAGATTTAAAAGAGAAATTAGCTAAATGACCTTTAAAAAAGAACTTACAATTTTTGATATAGATGGGGTTCTTTTTAACTCAAAAAACTTAGTTCTTGAATCCGTTTTTAAAACCATTGAAGATTTTGAAAGGGAATTTACCAATAAAATGTTGAAATTACCAGACAGGGATAAAATTCTGTCAGGTGTCGGCCTTTCTAATGAAAAGTTCATAGATAATTTGGATTTTGGGCTTTATGGAGAAGAAAAAGATTATTTTAGAAGTAAATTGATATATAATGAAATAAAATTGATGGAAAAAGGTAAGGGTGAATTATTTATTGGGATAAAGGACTTGCTTGATGAATTGTATAGAAATAAAATTAAGATGGCAATAGGTAGTGGATGTAGGAGAGAATATTTAATATCTTTTATTGAAACGTTTAATCTTGAATCATATTTTGAGATTTCAATATGTAGTGATGATGTTATAAATGGAAGTAAAAAAGATATTATTCAGACAATTCTTGAACATCAAGAAGTCTTAGCATCTGAATCGCTTTACATAGGTGATACTTATACAGATTATTTAGGGGCTTTAGATGCAGGAGTAGATTTTGTGGGAGTTCTATGGGGATATGGTAAAAAAGAAGATTTTTCTGAGGATGTTAAGCTCGTTTCTTCCCCTGTTGAATTGAGAACATATATTTATAAATTGATTGATAATGACTATTTTTAAAGGTAGATAATGTTTATTGATTTTTTTACTAATTTTTTCTTTAATGTTTTTTTAACAGTTCAAGAATTTTCAGTTTTAAGTTTTAAGTCGCTTACAAATCTTTTTAAAAAACCAAGATATATTAAAGAGACCTTTGAACAGGTGGATATTATTGGTGTAGGCTCCCTAACGATTATTGTTTTAACAGGTTTTTTTACAGGTGGTGTTTTAGCACTTCAATCTTCTCATACACTTAAGTCTTTTGGCGCAGTTGGGCTGACAGGTCAGCTTGTATCACTTTCCTTAGTAAGAGAATTGGGACCAGTTTTAACTGCACTTATGCTTTCAGGTAGAATTGGATCTGGAATTGCTTCAGAGCTTGGGTCAATGGTTGTTACTGACCAGATAAATGCGATGAAGGCATTGGGTGTTGATCCTTCAAAAAAACTTGTTACTCCCCGTGTAATTGCAACGATAACTGTGACACCACTTCTCACTGCGGTTTGCGATTTTTTTGGGTTAGTTGGTGGTTGGTTGGTTGCTCTATTTCAACTAAAATTGCGTACTTCCCTTTTTTGGTCTGTTGCATTTCATTCACTCAGTTATAACGATTTGGTTGGGGGTATAGTAAAACCATTTTTCTTTGGTTATATTGTGGCTACCGTTGGATGTTTTTATGGACTCTCAACCTGGGGTGGAACCAAAGGTGTTGGTAAGTCTACAACAAGAGCAGTTGTTGTTGCATCAATTTTTGTTATTGCTGCTGATTTTTTCCTGAATAAACTATTAATAGAATTGATATATTACTAATGATAGAAGTGGTAAATTTAACAAAGAGATACGGAGATGTGGATGTACTAAAAGGTTTGTCCTTTAAAGTTAGAAGGGCTGAAAGTAAAATAATTTTGGGGAATAACAATTCGGGTAAATCAACCTTGTTGAGACTCTTAATGGGACTTGAAAAACCTGAATATGGGAAAATTTTGGTTGATGGTAAAGATATAACTAAATTTGATGAAGATGAGCTTATAAAATATAGAAAGAATAAAAGTATTGTTTTTCAGGAGGGAGCACTATTTGATTCTCTTACCATAAGGGAGAATGTTGGTTTTAAACTTTATGATGAAGGGTGGGATGAAGAAGAGGTGGATGAAATAGTATTTAAGCTACTGCAATTTGTAGGACTTGAACATACAATAGATATGTATCCTTCAGAATTATCTGGCGGTATGAAAAGAAGAGTAGCAATAGCAAGAGCTATGGCAGGTGAACCCACTGTAGTATTTTACGATGATCCTACAGCTGGACTTGACCCTGTAACTTCCAGAACTATTTGCGATTTAATAGTTAAATTAAGGGATATTGAAGGTGTAACTTCTGTAGTTGTTACGCATGATTTAAGTGTTGCATATTTTATTTCAAATTTTATGGCTTTTATTGGTGAAGAGGGAAATATTTTGTTAAGGCAGCAGGAAAAAAATATGTGTTATATTAATAACTCTTTTTTAGTAATGAGAGATGGTTCCGTGCTTTTTGATGGAAATGAAATGTTGCTTGAAGAATGTGAGGACCCTTTTGTAAGGGAATTAATTTCATAAATTTTTAGGAGAGTTTAAAGTGAGACCTACAAAAAAGAAAAAAGTCAACTGGGCTG
>JALULU010000295.1 GCA_027040585.1 Acidobacteriota bacterium
AAAGGATACCTTAATTTTGGTCAGTTCAGATTTTACCCACTACGGGAAAATTTACAATTACACGCCATTTAAAGGTGGAGACATTCTCAAAAAGATTAAGGAGAGAAATAGGTCAGTTGCTAAAATCATTGAATCTGTCGATTTTTTGGATTTTTTGGGATATTTAAACAACACAAATGACACAATTTGCGGGAGGTTTCCAATTGCAATTTTGTTAAAATACCTTTCAACTTATAGAAGAGGAGTTTCTGGAAAGCTTGTTGACTTTTACACCTCGGCAGATATTGTTGGATTTAATGGAACATCTGTGAGTTACCTTTCATTTATATTTTCAAAAGGAGTTAGAAAAATGGAAAAAAATGAGGATGAACTGCTTTTTGAATTAAACAAGGATGAGGAGAATTTCCTCTTAAAACTTGCCAGAAAGACGCTTGAGACATACCTTTCCAAAAGGGAATACCCTGAAGTTGACGAGTCAAAACTAACAGAAAACTTAAAGACACCCTGTGGAGTATTTGTAACCCTTACAAAAAATGGAAATCTTAGGGGTTGTATTGGCTACATTGTTGGTGTGAAGCCACTTTATAAAGGTGTTATGGAAAACGCTGTAAATGCTGCATTACACGATCCGAGATTTAGTCCTGTGAAATTAAATGAGGTAAAGGACTTAAAGATTGAAATCTCAGTACTTTCCCCACTTAAGGAGTGCACAAATTTAAATACCATCAAGATTGGAAGGGATGGGCTTTACGTTCAGATGGGTTATAGGTCAGGATTACTTTTACCACAGGTTGCAACTGAATGGGGATGGAATAGGGAGCAGTTTTTAGAGGCGGTTTGTCATAAGGCGGGACTACCTGGAGATTGCTATAAGATAGGTGCAAAACTCTACACATTTACTGCACAGGTGTTTCATGAAAAGTAGAAGGGAATTTTTAAAGGGACTCATTGCGACACCAATTGTGTTTACTTCTTCTTTGTATGGCAGCGGGGAAGGGGGGTTTAGTAAAAAATTTGATTTAGCTGGAAAAAGGGGTGAGGTGGTAATCGTAAAAAGTAATTCCTATAAAAGGGGTGTGGGAAAGGAAATTCCCAAAAAGATGTTAAACAGGGGAATAGGGGTTTTATTTGGCACATCAGGCGGGGTTGAAGGGCTTAAAAAAATCTTTAGCAGTGAAGATGTTGTTGGGATAAAGGTGAATACACTTGGAGGAAGGAAACTATCCCCATATCCTCAGATGGTTTATGCACTTACAGAATTACTAATTGAGGTAGGGGTTAAACCTGATAACATAATCATATGGGATAGAAGTTCAAGGGAACTTAAAAGGGCTGGATTTAAAATAAACATAAAAAATGGGGTTAAGTGTTTTGGGACAAATTCACTTATAAATGGGTATGATAGTGAACTTTCCTTTGCTGGAAGTGTTGGAAGTTGCTTTTCAAAAATTCTTTCGAAATTTTCAACGGCAGTAATAAATATTGGGGTGCTTAAGGATCATGACCTTGCAGGAATTTCTGGTGCACTTAAAAATTTTTACGGAGCGATTCACAATCCAAATAAGTATCACGACAATAACTGTTCTCCATACATTGCAGATTTAAACACACATCCATATATCAGAAAGAAGTTGAGACTAAACATCATTGATGCACCAATTGGTCAGTATCACGGTGG
>JALULU010000296.1 GCA_027040585.1 Acidobacteriota bacterium
GTGAGAAGGTGATGTTTCACGATTGTTATTTATCATTTCCGGATTGTTAAATGATTTAAAGGTTTCTGATAACTCTTCAATACCTACAAGTTCATTTGCTGGAATTTGTTCGTAAAAATATTTTTCTTCATTAAAAAGAAGACCTTCAAATTCGTGTAATTGAATGTAGGGAAGAAATCTATACCTTATTTTTTCTGAAATACTTTCTAACATTCCATTCTCTAAAATATCCATTCGTTTATTCCTATCCGGCTCACTTTCTGCAATATCCCATTTTGGAAATTTATACTTTTCATAAAGACCATAATAATCAATCAAAGTGGTTACAAAAGCATCTTTATCATTTTTTAGATGATTTTCGATTTGCTTTTTCAATTCTTTCCATTTTACAATTCCTCCCATAGACATCTTAATCAATGGTGTTTGTAAATATATTTGCTGTTTTGAGAAGTAAGGTGCTAATATTGTAGTACAAAACTCTTTTTCTGTTTCGCCTTCACAAATAATAATAACTCTCTTCATACTAGTAATTTGGTTGTCCTGTTGAAATAATATTCCTTTTCCATAAATCATCTATTGTATAATCATCTAACCAAAGAGAAAGCTTTTCTCTATTAAGTCTGTTAAACTTGCTTTCACCTTCTATTTGGTCAACAGTTATAATATCTTCCGGTTGAAAATGACTAATTAAATCCGTTGATTGAGTTGCAATTATTACCTGACAACCTTTTTTTGATACAGATTTTATCATCCCTGCTAATTTAGCAATAGCAGTTGGGTGAAGTCCTAATTCAGGTTCATCAATTATTATTGTATCAGGAAGAGAAGGCTGCATAAATAAAACAGTTAATGCAATAAATCTAATTGTTCCATCAGATAAATCCGTAACACCATATACGGTCTCACTATATCTATCTGTCCATTGTAATCTTACATTATTTTCACTATTTGGTAAAAGAAAAAAATCAGAAAAATATGGGGCAATAGATTTAATTGTTTTAATAATCTTGTTGTAAACTATTTTATCTGTTTCTTGAATATTGTATAAAAAAGCAGCAAGATTTGAACCATTACTATATAAATAATAAATATCATTTTGAATATTGCTTAATTCTGTAAAAGCAGATTTATCACCTGTATCGTGAAAATGATATTTTCTAAAACCGTTTAAATAGCTAATAACATATTTAGCTCTATAAACAGCAGCATCTTTTATTAAAGCCTCTTTGGAAGAAGAACTAATATCCCATCCATTCCCTTTATAATATAAATTTTCTTCTGTGAACACAAATCCATCAACTCCTGAAACCAATGTGGCAGAATAACCATTTTGTCCGTTATCAAACTCAACTTTAAAGAAAATTCTATCTGTGTTTTTTTTTCCTTTATGAAGTATTTTATTGGCTCCTCCTGAAATCTCTATATAGTCATTTAGTTTTTTATTGTAAAGTCTATTTAAAAATGTAAAAAATGAAATAAAATTACTTTTCCCACTTCCATTTGCACCAATTAACAAATTAATAGGATTTAAGTCTATTCTTTCGTTCTTAATAGATTTGTAACCTGATATTTCTATATAATCCATATTAACTATTTTTATTTATAGTACAAAGATAATTTATTTTTCAGATAGCGTGATTATACTAACAGCGTGTTTTTTAGCTTGCAGAGGACGA
>JALULU010000297.1 GCA_027040585.1 Acidobacteriota bacterium
GTAATATATGCGATGTCAAAACAGCATCACTTGGAGCTTCTTTCATGGTTGGTATTAGCATTCTAGAAAATCTCATTTTTGGTATCCTTTTTTAAACATAATTATCATTTTTTAATTTTTACTTATTATATCTAATGTATCTAACGGGGAGTTAAAGAATTTGTTGTTTTGTTATAAACTCAATCATCTATATTAAATGTTAAAAATGCAATCAATATAATCTCTTTTGCAAACTCTTCATCTTCAAAATCTATATCAATACTCTCTAAAAATTTCTCAAAATTTTCTTTAATACTTTTTCTAACAAGTGAATACTCATACTCTATATTTGATTCTTTAATAAAATCTTATCACTTTGATTTTTTGAAATAAGATATTTACCTCTCAAAAAATCAATCTTTTTGTCCAGAACATAAAATTTGAGTTTTGTTTCTGGAGGGATATTTTTTAATTCAGCAAGCATCTTATTTTTAAAATATAAAAAAAAGAAATTTGAAGATTTATATTCTTCACTTATTTTAAAAGATTTTTCCAGATAAGAAACATCTTTATCCTTTTTAAATAACTGATAGCAGGTATCTATATACTCTTCAAAAATTTTGTGAACAGAACTTTCAAAATCTAATTTATAATTGATACTTGGCAAAAGAAAACGGGATATCTTATCTATAAAATAACGAGACTTTTCAAAGTAAAATAGACTTTCTTTCAAATTTCCAAGTTTTTTATAGCACTTACCTAATAAACCTGAAGAAATAAATGCATATGAAAAATCTGAAGTATCCCTGGAAACCAGGTAAAGTTTTTTTAACCATGAAATTGACTTCTTGTATTGACCATTAAGGTAAAAAGCATATGCTATAGACAAAACTGAGTTTTTTTGATCTTCTGGTAATCCAAGTTGCTTATATAACTTATAAGCCTTTTTTGCATATTTTATACCTTTTTCATCTTTAGCATTACTATAAAAAGTCGACAATACAAGATATAAATATGCAAGAGTACTATAATCATTATTTTTTTTAGAATACTCTATTGCCATTTTATAATACTTTATGGCTATTTTTCTTTTTCCCAATCCCTCATATATTTCACCTAATCCGCTATATAACGAAGGTTCCAATCTATATAGAGTAATAATATTTTTATTTTTCATACCCATTTTATAATATTTTTTAGATTCCATATAATCCTTAAAATTCAGTTCCATATCCCCCAGTCTAAAAAGTATTAAGGTGTAGTTCAGGTCATCTTTTATTCTGTGAGCAAAATCTAATGCCTTATTGTAGTAATAAATGGAATTGTAAAAATCTCCAATACCTTCATAAAGATCTCCCAATTTCATATATATATCAATTTCACTTTCAACCCCTCCAAAAACTTCAACATTGTGCAAAAGTACCTTTAATGTTTTTTCAGCCTCTGAAAAATAATCAATATTTATATAATAGTCAGCAAGAGAAGACAAAATAGAATCTTTTAAATAAACATTTGGAGTCCCGTCACAAAGTTTTAGAGCTGTTAAAAACTCTCTATAGGAGTTTGTATATTTATATTTAAAAAAATACAAAGTGCCAAGAAGTAAATGTAAATATGCCAGATTTTGACTGTCATTTAACTTTTCATAATATTTAATCTCATTTTTCACATTTTTGATCGCCTCACCAAAATGATTTCTAAAGGCCAAATCCTGACATTTAAGCAAAAAAATTGAAATATTCTTTCCTTTTTTTTCACATCTGGTAATTTCATTCAGGTATTTTTTAAAGTTCTTATAATCGTTTTTATAAAGATAAACCTCTGAAATTGCACTCAAAATTTCACAATTCTTTTTATTAAAGGTAAAGAAAAATTTTAGTGCCCTATCTTTAAAATCAAATTCATTAATAATATCAAGGTATATCTCAAAATAAACTGGGTTTTTATCATTTTCTTTTATAGCTCTTTCAAGGAAATTAATTGCTGACAAATAATTTTTCTCCAGAACTTTTCTAATCCCAACATAAAAAAAGAATTTATCTTTAGGACCATAAAAAAAAGTAGAATTTTCCCTATCTTTAATATCTTCATTTAATTTTTTATCTAAAATTGCAAGTTGAAAATATCCCCACGTATTTTCAGGGTGCATTTTTAAATACCTTTTAAGTAAAGAAAGTGATTTTTGAGGATCTGTTTTTTCCATTTTAACAATATCTTTTAAGCACAATCCCATTGAAAATTGTGTAAAAACAAAAAGGAAAATAGGAAAGATAGCCTTAAAAAAAACACTCCTAACTTTCATGAATATAATTCTAATACGCTAAATCTATTTTTAAAAGTGTTTATATTGTTATATAATAAATTTTAAAATAACTAAGGGCTTTATCCTATGGAAAATTCTTTTTCTGTTGAGAAAATTTTAATGGCAGGTATTGAAAAAAAAGCAACCACAATATATTTCATACCTGGCTCCAATATCTCTTTAAGGGTCGGAGATAAACTCCTTCAGATAAACAAAACCTTTTTGACAAATGAAAAGACAAAGGAAGTGGCAAAAAAACTCTTACCTAATGATATTGACAGGGAAACTTTTTTAGAAGAATTTAAAAGCTTTAACTTCTCATATTCAATAAAAGGTGCTGGAAGATTTAGAGTTCATTTATTTAGACAAAGAGGTTCAATAGCAATTGTTGTCAGAATAATACCAATTAAAATTCCTGCCCTTGAAAGTTTTAAAATTAGCAATGATTTTTTAGAAGAATTGGCAGAATTAAAAGGTGGACTTTTTATAATAAATGGGAAAACAAGGTCCGGGAAAAGTACTATCCTGGCATCGATAATAGATTATATAAATAGAAAACAAAACAGCATTATTTTAATCCTTGAACCCACAATACAATATACACATAAAAATGTTTACTCCCTCATTTCACAGAGGGAAATGATTTCAGATTTTAATAGCTTTGAAGAGGGAATTGACGATGCTTTTTATGAAGACCAGGACATAATTGCTATTGATGAAATCAGAGAAGGGAAAACCTTCAAAAAAGTTACCGAAGCCCTTCTTAGAGGCATAACCTGTTTTGTGGTTGTCAGTGTATCTGGAGTGGAAGAATGTTTAAATTTCTTAATCAATTCTGTGGATGATTCTTATAAATTGGATACCATAAACGAAATGTTAAGCTCTCTTAAAGGGATCATCACAACCAAAATGGATTCTAAAGGAAATACAAAAAAAATAATGGTGGGATACACACCTGGCAGTATTGTGAACACGTTTTTACTAAATAAGAAAACGACTCTGGAACAGAAACTGGGAATAAAGAGTAAATCAGATTCTTTTGAATCCACAAGTTCTGTAGATCAAAACTGGTATGATGAGTAAAAAATTTATCCTGATTTTTCCTGTTTTCATTTTATTTCTTTTTAGTATTAATCTATTTGGAAATTCATACAAAAGGATTATATACTTTAAAGTGGATAAAATTCTAAGTAGTCCTATCTTTAAATTGGTGGAGGAGAAGAAGCTCTCTGACGAAATAGAGGATATTAAAAAACTGATATTTTTCTTAAAAGATCTAAACCCTAAAATGAATGGATTTCTCATAACTAAGAAAGATGGAAATTCATATATACTTATTTTTGGCAATGTGAAATTAGAAAGAATAATTAAATTGATTAATGCAACTTCCGATTTTTTACTCATTGGACATAATAACAAAAAGGTTGTGTTTAAATTTAAAGGAAAAAAATTCAATTTTGTTTTAATCAAAAATGGAATTCTTTTTTCAAAAGCAAATTTGAAAAATTTTAATATTGCAAGATTCTATGATACCTACAAAGATATAAAAGATATATCTTCAAATCTGGGATTAATATTACCTCCTGACGAAATTGAGCAATTGTGGAATACAAATGGTGGAAAGTTCCAGAATATTATAAAAAAATGGAAATATATTCTTTTATATCCCGAAAAGTATAATCCGTTTATTTTAAATATTACAGTAAAATGTAAAGATGTATCTTCATCTAAAGATACCCAATTCTTCATAGATGCAATAAGGTCCACTTTCTCTGAAATACTACAATCAAATCCAAAATACAGTAATTTCTTTCAAAATTTTAAAGTGGAAACATCCACTAATGGTTCTCGCACCATAGTAAAATTTATTTTTGCTGAAAATTTTTTAGATTTATTTAAATAATTAAAAATATAATAAATTTTTGATAACAGGACTTTTTTTAACTATAATAATTATTAAAAATTTTATAAGAGGTGGGAAATTATGAAAAGAGTATTTAATTTTTATGCAGGTCCTGCAACGTTACCATACGAGGTTATTGAAGAGGCATCAAAGAATGTCTTAAATTTTATGAATTTAGGACTTTCAATTTTAGAGATAAGCCACAGGTCAAAAGAATTTGATGACGTAATCAAAACAGCAGCAAAGGATATGAAGGAACTTTTAAATTTAGGAGATGACTATTCTGTTTTATTCCTTCAAGGCGGCGCTTCCTTACAATTTGCAATGATTCCTATGAATTTCCTTGGTAGAGAGGAAACTGCAGATTACGTTGATACTGGAAGATGGTCATCAAAAGCAATAAAAGAGGCAAAACTATTTGGAAATGTAAACGTCATAGCATCATCAAAAGATAAAAATTACAATTATATTCCTGATTTAAACAGAATAAATTTTACAAAAGATGCAAGCTATGTACACATTACATCAAATAACACTATTTATGGAACACAATTTCATGAATTTCCCGATACTGGTAAAACACCTTTAATTGTTGATATGAGTTCAGATTTTATGTGTAGAGAATTAGATATGAAAAAATTTTCATTGGTTTATGCCGGCGCTCAAAAAAATGTTGGTCCAGCCGGAGTTACTGTGGTTATTATCAAAAAAGATATGCTTGAACGAATTAAAAGGGAGGTACCTATTATTCTTAAATATGAAACTCACGTTGGAAAAGACTCTCTGTATAATACTCCTTCTGTTTTTGGTGTTTATGTAATTGGACTTGTTATGAAATGGTTAAAAAACACTGGTGGCATTAAAGAAATTGAAAGAATAAATAGAGAAAAGGCAAAATTGCTCTATGATGCAATAGATGAAATGAGTGATTTTTACGTTGGAGTTGTGGAAAAAAATAGTAGGTCACTCATGAATGTTACCTTCAGGATTAGGAATGAATCATTAGAGGCAAAATTTGTAGAAGAGGCAAAGAAAAACGATATCATTGGGATAAAAGGACACAGAAGTGTTGGGGGATTAAGGGCTTCTATTTATAATGCCATGCCAATTGAAGGAGTCAAAACCCTTGTTGATTTTATGAAAAATTTTGCCATAAAAAATGGTTAATATAAAGGGAGTACGCCTTTTATCTTTATTAATTTGTATTTACTTACATTGTTTTATATAATAAAGATGTAAAACATTTTGGAGGTATGGCATGGAAGGAAATAATATGAATGAAGACGAAAGGAAAGAGAATCTATCAAATGAAAATAGCGAAGAAAAAAAAGAAACACCTACCACAAGTTTGTTAAAAAAAGGTGGAAGAAAAAATGTGGAAGATATTACATCCAAGCTTGAAAAAGTTGTGGAAAGCAGAGAAAAAGAAACAAAAGATAACAAAATACCACTAATCATTGGAGTAATAGTAATTATTATAGTGGCAGTTGTTTTATTTTTTGTATTAAGCGGTAAAAAAGGAATTGTTAAAACTTCTGGTACCGGGATTACCTCTGGCGGAAGCGATTATGTCGAGATGAAAATTGTTGAAACAACAAAAGAAGGTAAAAAAATAGTTAAAACTAAAATAGTTAAAAAATCTGAAATCGAAAAAGTTAAAAAAGAACTTGCTACAAAATCGCCAAATGTCAAAATCAATGTGAAGGAATTAACCAAAAAAGAAGTTGAGCAAAAAAAGAAAGAAATAGCTCAAAATGTGAATCCTCAACCCGAAGAAACTCCAAATAAGGTAGGAAAAGAAATAACCAACACGCCACCAAAGGCCGAAGAATCTAAAGCACCTGCTAATACCCCTCCTACAGAGAAAAAAGAGGTAAAACCTGCTCCAGTGGTAAACAGCATAAAACCAACAATCAAAAAGGTAGAAACCATTAAGCCTACTATTCAAAAATCTGCTACCAAAAAGGCTAACACATTAAAGGTAGGAGATTTGGTTCCTTTAGACTCAACAGTTATCCCACCTAAATTAATAAAAAAACACAGCATTTCAAAACCTATAAAGGCAAGGTTTTCACACAGAAGTGGAATTGTAATTTTAAGGGTTTTAATTGATGAAAATGGGAATGTTAAAGAAGCAAAGGTTGTAAGTGAAAATCCAAAAAATTTTGGATTTGGAAAAGCTGCTTCAAATGGAGTTAAAAGTTTTAAATTTACTCCAGCAAGAAAAAATGGAATAAGGGTTAAAGTCTGGAAAACCCTTGTAATAAAATTTTAGAGAAAACCCATAAAGGGTTTTCTCTATTTTTGTTTTATTGGTTCCCAATTACCAATTACAATTTCCTTAACCTTGATTAAAGGTGAGTATTTAAATTTACTGCCGCTATTGTAACTCCATCCCATATATTTTTCGGGTCCACCTGAAGTTGTTGTGATAAAAAACCTGTTGTCTATAAAGCCAAATCCTTTTGCTATATCTGCAGGCAATTCAGCCTTTCCCCTGCTTGTATCAACAGGTACCCAGCCATAATTTGGAAGATAAATTTCAGCCCATCTGTGAAAAACCCAATCCATAGATGTTTCGTCTCCTCTTATTGCAACTGTACCTACATATCTTGCAGGAATTCCAGCACTTCTACAAAGTGAAATATATGAAAAAGTATATTCAGAACATGAACCACTACCTCTTTTTAACACAACCGGAGCGGTTTCCCATCCGCCAGTCCTTTTATATGAGACCCTTGATATAACAAAGTTGTATAATTTTCTTGCAACCCAATAGGGATTCTTATCGCTCCCTAC
>JALULU010000298.1 GCA_027040585.1 Acidobacteriota bacterium
ATCCCAAAAAAGAACCTTAGGCTTTTAAACATAATAGCGATTTTATTACTTTTTGTCCTTTTAGTAAGGGCTCTTGTCCAATTTTTATATAGACTTAATCTTGTAAAATATAAAGTACACGTCATTTACGATGTCAGGAAAAAACTTCTTAGAAAGATAGTTTCCCTACCATATATGAAACTTAAAACCATCTCTCCTGGTTATATGGTAAGCAGGATAGATGGAGATGTGGATCAGCTTGAGGGGTTAATGGCTGAGACATTTATAAACATCTTAAAGGATTTAATAACCTTTTTTGTTGGTATGGGGATTTTATTTTTTTTAAACTTTAAAATGGCTCTTTCCGCATTGCTTCTCCTTCCCTTTTTTGTCTATACAATGCACCACTACGGTGTAAAACTTAACAAGCTAACTGAGGTTTTAAGGGAGAGGTGGGCAAATTTTACAAAGGTAATAGAAGAGGTAATTGAGGGGATATTTTCCCTTAAGGGAAGGGGAAGGGAGAGGTGGGGTGAGTACAGATTTGGAGATAAGCACGTTGAGGCATTAAAGCAGGATTCAAAAACTGAGATAACGGGATCCCTTGCAGGAATAGTCCTTGATATTGTTGGGGCACTTTCCCCCCTTGTGATACTCTGGCTTGGGATAAGGGAGATTGTACTTGGAAATCTCACCTTAGGTGAATTTTTTGCATTTAACTCCTTTTTGACCTATCTCTATGGACCAATTTCAAGCCTTGTTAGCACAAATGTTGACATCCACACAACCCTTGCAAGTTCAGAGAGGGTATTTGAGATATTAAACTGGGAGGGTGAAAGGGTTGGTGGCAAGAAATTAAATAGGATAGAGGGAAATATCAGATTTAAAAATGTGAGATTTAGATATGGCGATGACGCTGAATTTTACTTTGATTTTGAGGTAAAGAGGGGGGAGAAGGTGGCAATTGTGGGTGAAAGTGGGAGTGGTAAGTCAACAATTCTCAAACTTCTTATGGGTTTTTTAGATGGTTATTCTGGAGAAATTTTTATAGATGGAATACCCTTAAAAGAGATTGATTTAAGGGAGTTTAGAAAGAGAGTTGGGTATGTTGGTGGGGAAAATTTTATTTTTTCTGGAACAATTTTTGAAAATATTTCGTTATATATATCTGGGGATGAAAACAGGGTTAGAAGGAGCATTCAAATTTCAGACTCTGAAAAATTTATAAGGGAACTTGAGATGGGGCTTTACACAGAGATTGGAAGAAATGGTAGAAAGTTAAGTACAGGGGAAACCCAGAGGATTTTAATTTCAAGGGCGCTTTATGAAAATCCGGATTTAATTTTACTTGATGAGGCTACCTCTGGTGTAGATCTTAAGAGTGAAAAATACATCTATGGGAGGATTATGGAGGAATTTAGTGATAGAACCGTAATATTTGTAAATCACAGGGTTGAATCTGTAAGGGATTTTGACAGGATATTTTTTGTTGAAAGTGGAAGGATTGTTGAAAAGGGGAACTTTGAAAAACTCCTTGACTTAAAGGGGAAGTTTTATGGGTTCTATGTAACACAGAAGAGGAAACTGGAAGGTCTAAAGGTGAAGTAATATTATGGAGGTTTTTTATGAACTGGATAGTATCACCTATTGAATTTTTAGCTTTTAATAAAAAGGATAAAAAGAAAAAAAAGAAGAAGAAAAAGGATAAGAAAAAGGAGTGTCGTTGGGGCTGGTTTAAATGTGATTATTACAATCCCCAACCTTAAAAATTAATCAATAGGTAAAATTTAATGTGAGGTGATATATGAGAAAAATTGGCTTTATATCCCTTTTTTTTATTTTTTTGACAATTTTTTTATTTCCAGAGAAGATTGAACCCTTTAAGGGGAAAAAATACGTTGTCCCATTTATAAAGAGAAAGATTAAAATTGATGGGAAAATAGAAAAAGATGAGTGGAGTTCTGCACTTAAGTTCTCAAAGTTTTATCAGGATATGCCGGGCTATAACATTCCTCCCACAGCAAATACAACGGTTTACATAATGTATGACGATAAAAATTTATACATCGCCTTTAATGCATCGCTTAAAGGAGTGGATAATTTTATAAATCAGAGGTTGAGAAGGGATGAAACCGGGTATGATGATGTGGGATTGGTGCTTGATACCTTCTGTAAATATAAAGAGGCATATTTTATTGATCTTAGCCCCTATGGGGATATAGCAGATGGTATTAAAACTGTTGATAATTTAGATTTTTCCCCTGACTACGAGATATATTCAAAGGGGGTTATATATAAGGACCACTACGAGGTTGAGGCTAAGATTCCCTTTAAAAACTTTAAGTTCAGAAGAAAATTTCCAATGAAGTGGGGAGTATTTTTTTTCAGGCATATTAACTTGAAAAAGGGAAGTGAAGAGGATTCGAGTATTAAAATTGACAGGAATGCCTCAAATGATTTTGAATATGAGGACTATCTAATATTTGAACATCCTGTAAAGACAAGGAGTTTATATTTTATCCCTGAGATATTTGGGAGTTATAACAGGGAGGATGGAAGTGGCTCCTATTTTACACACTACAGCAACTCATACAGTAAGGGGAGTTTAGGGGGAACATTTTTTCTAAGGCCCGACAGTGAGACAAGGATTGGACTTACCTTAAATCCAGATTTTTCAGAGGTTGAGGCAGATGAGATAAAATTTGACGTAAACCACAGGTTTCCAATATTTTACAGTGAGAAAAGGCCCTTTTTCCTTGAGTCAATGGGCGCCTTTTCAAATCCATTTTTTAAACTTTTACATACGAGAAACATAATAGACCCAGATGTTGGTCTTAAATTTATAAGGGAGTGGGGAAATAGCACAGTTGCAGGGCTTTATGCCCTTGAGAGGGATGAACCGGGGGATAGGTTTGGCCATTTTGGTGAGATTGGGAATGTAAACTGGTATGTTTTAAGGTATAAATACAGTTTAAAGGGGGATTCATATCTTGGGATGTACTCACTAAACAGGAGATTTGGGGATGGAAGTAATAATGTTTTAAGTTTAGATGGGAGATACAGGATAGATAAGAGGCAGACAATTGGATTTATGGGTCTTTATTCAAGGTATACAAATTCACCAATGTTTGATATGAAGACGATAGATGGCGGTGGATGGGATTTAATTTATAATTTTGTTAGCAGGTACTTTAACTATTCCCTTGAGACCTACGGTTTAAGTGATGGGTTTTATGACGATGCAGGTTTTATAAGGAGAAATGACTACTGGTGTCACAGTGAAGACTTTAATTTTCACTATGAGCCTGAAAGTGATAAGTCATTTATAAGGAGGTTCTCTATAGACTTTCATAACATGGTTGGTTATGATTTTATGGGTCATCTAACAGATAAAAACAAAGGTTTGTTAATACATTATGGACTTAGGGGTGGACATAGTATGAATTTTTGGGCATATAATAATTATGAACTCTATTTAGGTAATGGGTTTAAATACAGTGGATATGGAATAAATTATTTCTGTTCTCATTTTAAAAGAATAAATTTTGGAGGAAGCTACTCTTTTGGAGATGGTGTTTATTACGACTACAATTTTCCACAATTGGGCTCTGAAAAAGATTTTAACTTTACTGTTAATTTTATACCAGTTTCAAGTATTTATATTTCCCCATCTATTCTCTATTCAAAGATGGATTCAGATATTGATGGGAGAAAGTTGTTTGGCTATTTTGGATTTCAACTTGAGGCAAAGTATCAGCCGGTAAAAGACAAATATGTAAGGATTTTATACCAGTATACCCATTACAACTATCCCCTCTATGACTACAGTGCCAACAACCACTTTTTACAGATTGTGGGGACCTACAATCCGAGGGCATATACAGCGCTCTATGTTGGGTTTCTATTTGGGAGAAATAAAAATCTCTACCATCCAGTTGACTACGATTTAACAGATAACTACAAGTTTTTTGTAAAGATTGACTATATGTTTGATGTGGATTTTTAAAGGGAGGATTTAATGAAGAGGTTATCTATATTTTTACTGATTTTGACTTTCTTTTTTCTATTTCTTTTTGGCGGCAAAATACTTGAAGTTAAAAACGTAGTGGGTATTAATCTTAAAAATTTCACAGTTATCTTTGATTTTCCTGAAGGGATTAGTGGTGATGAGGTTAACTATTTGAGGTCCTATCTTGGCTTTAATGAGAAAAATTTTTACAATCTAAAGGATGGAAAATTTCCCCCTCAAAATTTAAAGGGGACAGTTCTCTATTTCAGGGTTTTTGGAAATTTCAGAGAGGAATTCTTTAAAAAATTTCTAAATCTTTCAAAAAATTCAATCTTTTCTGAAAAGAGGATAAAGTTTGGGGATGTTGATGAAAAAGGGAGTGACCTTTCTGCATATTTTGTTTCTTCCAACAGGAGGTTGTGTTTTATAGGGAAAAATGTGTATGACCTCATTTATATGTTGAGAAGATTTGATTTTTCAAACAATATGTCCTGTTACCTTTTTGATAAATGCGGATTTAGTGAAAGTTTCATATATGATGAAAAATACAGCTACATAACCTCTTATGTGCCAGTTTATTTTTGCGATATGGACCTTGATTACTTTTTTGAAAAGTTAAAGGAAGTACACCCAAGACTTCTCGCCTATATAACACCTTATGACTATATGAATTTAAGGGAAAAGCTCTATAACGAAGTTGCAATTAAAAGTAGGGATGGTTACATAAAATTAAAGGACTTTTTACATATTTTATATTACGGTGCTGCCTTTTTCAAAGAGGGACACACCTCAATACAAACTAAATACAGTGTAAATGAGAAAAATTCTAAAAATGTTGGTTTCTTACCCTTTTTGCTTAAATATGTAAATGGAAAGTTTTATGTGGGTGAGGGAATAGGTGATTTAAAAAATTTTTACAACAGGGAAATTCTTAAGGTAAACAATAAGCCTGTTAAAGATTTTTTAAAGCCAATCCTTGATTGTTGTAGTGGTGAAAAACTTTCCTTTAAAATACACAGATTTTTAACAGACGAGCCCTTTTTCTTTTCCTTAACCGAAATTTTAAGACCCAGGGAGAAGTTGGCCTTAAAATTTTCAGATGGCAAGGAGCTTAGCATAAGTACAATTGGTGTAAAGGAGTATTTAAAGTTGTGGGAAAAGAGGGAGGGGAAGAAAAGCAGTGAGATAATTAGCCGTTTTTACGATGGTAAGAGGATATGTTACTTCTACCTCCCTGAATTTAAAAATAGTGTTGAATTCAGGAGAAAGATAAAAGAGATATTTAAAGAGGCGGTAAAAAATGGTAGCAAAGCTTTGATTATTGACATAAGGGGAAATGAAGGGGGTAATTCAGACCTTGGGGAATACATTGCCTCATTTTTAACCAGAAAGAAGATAGAATCCTTTTCAGGCGCTGAATTAAAATACTCAGGTGAGGTTATTGATAATTTTTTCCCAACCACCCCTTCAGAGATTAAAGGGCTTTCACTTGAAGAGTTTGAAAAGCCATACAGTCCTGAAAAGGTTCCCTTTTTATTTAAAGGTAAGGTCTATTTGCTTATAGATAACGGCGTTTTTTCATCTGCTTCAGCCTTTTCAGCACTTTTTAAGGATTTTAAGCTGGGGAAATTAATTGGATATGAAACCGGGGGACTCCCTTCAAGTTTTGGGGATGTTTTTCCAATGATGTTGCCCTATACGAAAATTCACTTCGGTGTTTCCTGGAAGAGGTTTTATAGACCCAAATTTACCCCATCAAATTTAAGGCGTGGGGTCATACCTGACGTGAAGGTAAGTGAAAAGATATTAAAGAAATATGGTGGGGAAAGGGACCCCTTTTTAGCCTTTGTCCTTGATTATGTGAGAAAGGAAATTAAATAAATGGAGGTGGTTTTTATGAAAAAACTCCTTATTTTTTCAGTAATTATATCTTTCTTGTTTTTAACAGGGATGGGTAAAGATAAGAGAAAGTGGAGGACGCTTATTTTTAATAAAGTTAAAAAGGTTGAGGTTAAGGAGCCAGTTAATTTAAAGATAGACAATATTTCTCCAGTTTTTGACGTTGAAATAAAGCCGTCAAATTCTCAGAGTGAAATAGCTGTTTCACTTAAGGGAAAGATAAAATGTCTTTGTAATGTATCAGATTTTATACCCATACTTGAGAAAAAAGGTGATGTGGTAAAAGTGAGTTTAAAGGAGGTTTATTTAAAGGGTAAAAGTAAAAACAAAGATTTTTCTGTTGAAACCGATGCACATTTTTTTATATCCATACCTCAAAATATGGTAAAAAGTATTTCATTTAATTCAGACTCCAGCGATTTGAGTTTTTCAGGAATTTCCGGTTTAAATCTTGAGAGTTTTTCATTTATAACCAGTTCCGGGGATCTCACCTTTAAAAAGGATTGCGGAAAGAATACAATTAAAAGCGGCAACATAAAAAGCGATTCAGGGGATATTGAACTTTTTTCTTTAAATGGAGACAATTTTGTGATAAAGAGTAGTTCTGGGGACGTAGAATTAGAAGATTCAAACTTTAAGGTTTTAGAGGTTGAGACTAAAAGTGGCAATATTAGACTTTCTTCACTTAAGGGAGATAATCTTAAGTTAAAAAGTAGCAGTGGAGATATGGATTTGGAGGGGTTAAACACAGGGGTTATAAGTGCTTCCACAAATTATGGTAATGTGTGGGGAGAGGATATAAATTCTGATGATGTGAACTTCTCATCAAGCAGTGGGGATATGAGTTTAAAGGGCTTAAATTCAAAGAGTGTAAGCGTATCAACAAATTCCGGCAATATACAAGGAGATAAGATAAACTCAGACGATATGAACTTTTCCTCAAGTAGTGGAGACGTAGAGTTAAAGGTGGTATCTGAATTTAATAGATTAAAAGTTACCTCATCTTCTGGTGATGTGGGGGTTAAGGTTATAGAGGGAGATTATCATTTGAATATGGGAACTGATTATGGTGATTTACACTTAAAAGGAATACGT
>JALULU010000299.1 GCA_027040585.1 Acidobacteriota bacterium
TTGTTAAAATCTCATCCCTCTGGGTTGCTGAAACTGCCTTATCTTTATAGGCCTTCTCAAATCTCTCACTGTTTTTCTTTGAAAGTAAAAGATTTGCCTTTATCCTTAAAACCTCTGCCTTACTTGCCTCAAGGGCTGCTTTTACGCTATCTGCCTTCTTTTTAGCTGCATCAAGTGCTGCCTTTGCCTCATTATATGCAGCTTTAAATGGTGCAGGGTCTATTAAATATAATAAATCCCCTTTTTTAACGTCTGACCCCTCTTTAAAAAATCTCTTTAACAAAATTCCACTTACCTGAGGACGGATTTCTGCAACCTTATATGGTGAAGTTCTACCGGGAAGTACTGTGGTTAGCATTATATCTTTAGGTTTAACAGTTATAACTGATACTTCAACCTGACGCCTGAATTTGTGTTGAGTTTTTTTCACACAGCTAAATAAAGTAAAAAGCATAAAGATCATAATTATGAAAACAAAATTGTAAAAAATTTTCTTAATAACCAAATTGTAATTCATCAGTAATCCTCCAGAAATTAAATTAAAGGGTCTTTTATTCATTAATAAGCCCTTTAAATAAAATATTTAAAATAAATTGGTAATTGCCTTCTTCCATGAATTTGTTTTTTTCAGGATTTTCAAGCCACGAAAACAAAAAAGCATTGCAAATTCCATCAAGTGCTATAGCAAGGTGATAGGGTTCTGCTATATTTTTAAATATTCCCTTTTTGATCCCACTTTCAAAAATCTTTGCAATTCTTTCTAAAAATTTCTTATGCCTATCTCTTATTTCTTTATCCAGACCTGCTTTTATGTTGTAACTTGCCCCCTTAGTTTCAGCAAAGTAGAGGCGGATCAACTTCGCATTTTCCATAAAAATCCTGCTCTTTGTTTTAACAAAATTCTTAAGCTTATCAATTTCGTTGTCGGTTTCATTTATGGCTTTGTTTAAAGCCTCGTGAAATTTATTTGACTGCTCAAGCATAAGGGTTCTATAAAGATCTTCCTTGTCATTAAAAAACTTATAAAGTGTACCAACTGCAAATTCTGACTTTTTAGCAATTTCAAGCATTGAAACGTTTTGAAAACCTCTTTCGCAAAAAAGATCAAGGGCAGCATCTAATATTTCCTCTTTTTGCCGCAGTTTTTCCCTTTCTCTTCTCGTTAACTTTTTTTCACCAGTCATCAAATCCTCCAAAAAATGAAAAAATATTCATAAAATGAATAAGTCGTCATAATATGAAATAAATGTTCACAAGTCAAACATTAATTTATAAAATCGGTGATTTTAATCACAAAAGGTGCCAGGCATGAATTTTTTCATGTCAATTCTCCCAAATATTCTCAAAAATTTTATAACAAAATTTTGCCTGATTTGTTTTAAAAAAAGTGCCAGGCACGATTTTTTGGGATTTTTTGGTGCCAGGCAAAAAAATTTTAGGTCCAAAAAATTTTAGGTCTGTCCCCGAATAAAAATTAAAGGTGCCAGGCACAATTAAATTCTTTCATATCTTAACTTTTCCTACTAAAATATTTTTTAAACCAAGTTTCTGGAGTTTTTATGAGCGGATACAATTCTAAAAAAGTTGAAGACTTTTACAATTACTCTAAAGGTATGGTTTTGGAAGAGAATGGAAAGGAACTCTTTAATAAATATAAAAACACACTAATAAATATAACCCCATCTGACGTTGTAATTGTTTTTCACAAGTTATTTGAAGAAAACTTTAAAATGGAAGATTTAAAAAAAGGTGTAAATAGAATTCTCCACGCAGTTTATCTTCCACTTAAAAATTTTAAGTCTCCAAAATATTCTGAAAATGGACTTATAGATTTACTCATAAAAGATAACGTTAAAATGGAGGAAAAACTAAATGAAATAAAACCTCTGATTAAAAAAATTAATCTCAAAAAAGATTCTGACACAATTAAAGAACTCAAAAAAAGATTTGAGGAGTTACTTCCTTTTACAAAGCACTATGAAATTAAAGAAAATGTAATCTTTCCATTTTTAGAAAAAAAGAGTGAGTTTTTCGGTTGCACCCAGATCATGTGGTCCTTTGATGACGATATAAAAAGAAATTTAAAGGAAATCATATCCCTTTTAGAAAGTAATTTTAATTTAAAGGAATTTAACCACCATGTGGGAAGACTATTTTTCGATATGTACGCAATATCCTTCAGGGAAAATAAAATCCTTTTTCCATATCTTCTACAAATTTCAGATGAAGAGGAGGTAAACAAATTACTAAAAGAAGCCCTTGAAATTGGCATCCCTTTCGTAGAATTTAAAGGAAGTTTAAAAACTGAAGAAACTAAAAATTTTAATAAAAGTCTTTATGAAATTGATCTTGAAACTGGAATACTTAAACCAGATGAAATATCACTTATTTTAAATAACCTCCCTGTGGACATTACATTTGTTAATGAAAATGATGAAGTGAAATATTTTTCAAATCCCAAGGACAGAATTTTTACAAGGACAAAATCAATTCTTGGAAGGAAGGTTCAAAACTGCCACCCACCTGAAAGTATCCACGTTGTGAATAAAATAATTGAGAGCTTTAAAAGTGGTAAAAAGGATAGGGCAAGTTTCTGGATAAACTTTAATAATAAATTTGTACTCATTCAATACTTTGCAGTAAGGGATGAAAATGGAAATTATAGAGGAGTTTTAGAGGTCACACAGGATATAACCGAGATAAAAAAACTTGAAGGGGAAAAAAGACTCCTTGACTGGGATTAGGTGATTTATTTTAAACACTCTTTCAATTTCTCAAAAATAAATGTTTTTAATACTTTAACTATTTCTAAAGATTCTTTTGCTTCCTTCCATGATGGAGTATAAATTGTATCTGGATACCTTATTTCAACAGCATAAAAGGTAAATTCTTCAAGTTTTTCTCTTTCCAATTTTTCAAAATCTCTGTCATTTTCTAAACATAATTCAATCAAAGTAGCTATATCATGTGTCTTACCTGCTTTAATATCAACAAAAGTGAGATATGCTTTTAAAAGTTTTTCTACCGCCTGTTGCGCATGAAAACAAATTGCCTCTGTTGGAGCGTTTTTATTTTCTAAGAGAATCTCCGCCGTTTTAATATCAATTTCTGCTTTCTCTATCCAATTTCTTACAATATTACCTTTCCCACTCATAAAATCATTCCTTCTTCTATTGCCTCATTGGATAAAGTATTTACCACAAATTTTTCATCCTCAAACTCTCTTTCAGGTTTGATAAATATATCAAATGAAGCCTTTGGAAACCTGTTATGTAATCTACTATAAATAGTATGCCAGATCCTTTTTTTTAATTTTCTGTCAATATCTTCTTTTACAATAACAAGGATATCCCAATCACTAAATTGAGAAAAATTTCCTTTTGCCCTTGAACCAAAAAGAATTATTTGAGCTAAATTAAATCCCATTTCCCTCAAAATACTATCAATTTCATCTTTTATCGTTCTCTTTGATAACACAAAATTACTCCCGTTTCAGCTATTTCAATACTTATACCTAAAATAATAGTAAAAGATAACAAAAAAAAATTCAAGTTATAAATGTTTATTCTGCTATTTTATCTGCCTGGCACCATTTTAATTTTCTCAAATTTTAAATTTTTCTGTCTGACACCTAACACTTTTTGAAAATTCGTGCCTGGCACCTTTTTTATCGAGGTCTGTCCCCAATAAAATTTCTGCCTGGCACCAGTTTAAACTAAAAATTAAATTGGGGTCAGACCTCGAAATTTAGGGACAACTATCAGATGAAAATGGCAATCTGAAGGTGCCAGGCACAATTTTTTATTTGACCAATTTATGCCTAAATGGTAATTTAATTTTGTAAAAATTTTATAAGGAGTTAAATAAATGAAGTGCCCAAATTGTGGATTTTCACTAAATGGTGATGAGTCAGTTTGCCCAAATTGCGGTTATAATTTAAGAGAAGGTGAATCAACTCCTCCTTCACCACCCTCACCACCGGAACCTGAAACTGAAAAAGCTAAAGAAAAAATCTATGAAAAATTAACTGTCCCCTTTTCAGATTCTTCCATTCCCTTTTTTGACAGATTACTTGCCACAATAAAACTTGTTTTATTTAATCCAACAGAAT
The DNA here is from genome assembly GCA_027040585.1 of Acidobacteriota bacterium. Classification (GTDB taxonomy): domain Bacteria; phylum Acidobacteriota; class JAAYUB01; order JAAYUB01; family JAMOQF01; genus JAMOQF01. Next base: position 4,112 of record JALULU010000299.1, read on the forward strand.
TTTTTTCAAAATATGATTTTAGTAACCAACTGACTTCAGGTTTAATTTTTGGAGCAACAATAGGCTTTATTGCAGGTATTTTCTCTGCAATTTATAATTTGCTTTTTAGGGGTTCTCTATTACTTTTAATCTCAAAATGGGGACATTTTCCATATCCAAAAGGAATGTTTGCTTTTCAAGGTTTAGCTACAATTTTTAGCAGTATTATGTACATTATATTTTTTCCCATATGGGTCACATTAGGAATTTTTATTGGTGGTGGAATTTATCACCTACTTCTAATGCTGGTAAAGGGTGCAAATGAAAAATTTGAATACACAATAAGCGTTGTATCTTATAACACCGCAACTTTACTTTTTGCAATTGTTCCCTTTTGTGGGAATGTCATCTCATGGATTTATGGAATTGTTTTAAACATAATTGGACTTAAGGAAGTACATAAAACCACAACGGGAAAAGCTTCCTTTGCAGTACTATTTCCATATTTATTCTGTTGTTTATGTATAATCCTCTACTTTGCCATATTTTTTGGAATACTCGGATATACCTTTTCACACTGTAATGCTCATTAATTTATGAAATTAAAGTTAGAAAAATTTAAAAAAGGTGAGTTAAATATTCCACTTATATACTTTCTAATTTTTTCCTTTCTCTTTACTGCAGGATATATTTTTGTAAAAATGGGATATTTACCCCCCTATGAATGTCAGTTCAAAAAATTTACAGGATACCCTTGTCCAACATGTGGAAGCACAAGACTTGTCCTATCAATTTACAATTTTGATATTGCCTCTGCCTTTAAATACAACCCATTCATATTTTTATCTGGAATAATCTTAGCACTCTGGAGTTTAACGGGCTTTCTACCAATATTTTTCAAAAAAAAGATTGTTATTGAGTTAAACAATAAAGAAAAAAAGATTTTAATAATTTTAATTGGAATTTTATTCACACTAAACTGGATATATTTAATTCTTGTAGGAATATAAATATAAATAAATGGTGCCAGGCACAAAAAATCATTTGCTTTTAATATAATTTAAAGGATATACTCAATCTGGATTTAACATTTATAATTCAATTATAACTTTTAAAATTTTTTATTAATCAAGCTTTTTCAGAGGAGGTCTAATGTCTTTTAAATCAAAAACTATCTTTCTTGCAATTTTTCTTTTTTACTTTTCAGTCAATTTCTTCGCAGTTAATTTTGGTGGAAGTTATAAAATGACTTCAGGAAATGTACAACTATTTCTATATGTAAAACAAGATGGCAATAAAGTAAACGCTGGTCTCACAGGCACCACAGGTGCAAATTTTAAACTAAATGGAGTCTTACAAAAGGACTATGTATTTGGAAAATGTTATGGAGAAAATCTTCAGGTATTTTTCAACATGTACTTTGAAGGAGATGAACTTTACCTACAACTAATTGAACCAGGTAAAGATGGTAAACCAGATTGGAGCAAAATTAAAGAATTGGTCTTTAAAAGAAGTGGTGGAAGTTCTGGAAATATTCCGGAAAATAGAACCCCTCAAAGTCAAAATCCCCTTTCAAACTCTGGGATTTCCAAAAATTTTTCAGGCACTTTTTCTGGTAATAATATTTTAATTAGATTGTCGCAATCGGGCAATTCAGTTAGTGGTATTTTAAAATATGGAAACAACACCTATAACATCAAAGGAAAAGTTAGTGGAAACTTTTTGAAAGGATCTTTTTATTCAAGAGGAGGCAGTTATAATTTCATTGCAAGAGTTTCAGGAAATGATCTAATATTTGAAACTGCTGGAACTACCTACCATTTAGCAAGAAAAAACTCATCAAATCCACTCTCAAAAAATAGCAATCCCCTTGCTAAGGGAAAATCTTCAAATAACTACAGAAGAATACCAGATGGAGGAAGCGGTGGAAATGGAAAAAGAATTTCTGTTGAGAGTATGGGATTAAGTTTTAGAGTTCCAACAGGCTGGATTGCAAAAAAAGACCCAAATAGTGGGAACTACATTATGGGCTCTAACAGCATTCCAGGCATTATTCTTATGTTTCCTCATAATTATAAAAATATCAATGAACTTGTTGCAGCATCTTCTGAAGGTTTCAACAGCAAAGGAATAAATTTGAGGGCTTCAAGTGATATTGAGAAAATTTCAGAAAATGCAATTGGCACTGAATTTTCAGGAATATTCCAGAATGTTCAGGCTAAGGCATACGTCATAGGTATCCTCTCCCCGAAGGGTGGAGGATTTCTCGCAATGTGTATTACAAAAGCGGATAAATACACATCTCTTCACAAAAGAAGTGCCATAGAACTTGCTAAAAGCGTACGTTTTTTCACACCTAAGGTGGATTCCTCTTTAATGAATTGGATTGCTGGAGAGTACTATTCCTATGTGGGACATACCGAAAGAAAATTAATGTTATGTCCCAACGGAACCTATTATTATAGTGATGAAAGTTCTTATAGTGGTGAACTATCAGGTGGAGGGGCATGGGGAAACGCCGCTGAAAGCGGTGATAGGGGTACATGGAGAATAACTGGAAACAGGCAAAGAGGCACAATTATTTTTACATCTTCAAAAGATGGGGGATCATCTGAAAGACCATATGTGGTTGGTGGTAAAGGACTAATTTACATTGACCAGGTAAAATTTGGATACAAAGGTCCCGCCAATTGTAACTAAAATTAAATTAGTTAAAAAATGTGTCTGGCACTATCTTGGTGCCAGGCACGATTTTAACAGGTCTGTCCCCAATAAAAATTTCTACAATTCAATTCGGGTCTGACCCCAACAAAAAACTGTTATAAAAAATCTAATCATCCTCTCTCTTCAATTTCTACTATCTCCCCATCTTTTAAATACAC
>JALULU010000300.1 GCA_027040585.1 Acidobacteriota bacterium
TGGAAACCTTGAAAATCTTCCATTTAAAAATAACTCATTTGATTTAATAATTTCAATAGTTACACTTGAGCACGTTGAAAACCCAGAAAAGGTTCTAAAGGAATTTTATAGGACACTTAAAAAAGGTGGAAAGATATTTTTAATTGTTCCCTTCATGTGGGAATACCATCAAATACCATATGATTATTTCAGATTTACAAAAAGTGGAATAGGAAGACTTTTAAAAAGAACAAAATTCATAAATATTGAAATAACTCCAATTGGAGGCTTCTTCTGGCTATTCTCAAGGAGGCTTTTTAATCTGCTTACTTTTTTTCAAAAAAATATACTCTGGATACTTTTTTTTACTGCATTTCCCTTTGTATTTTTAGCATCATCCTTCTTTTATATTCTTGACAAATTTGATACCCACAAAAACTTTACCCTGGGATACAAAATAAATGCAAAAAAGTGATTAAAGTCACTTAGTTTAATGTAATTTCTATAAACATTTTTGAAAATTTTACATCATTATATATATAAGTTATAATATATATGTTATAAAGTAATTGTTAACCGGGAGGAATATATGAAAAAGTTCCTCATATTTATTTTAGTATTTATATTTGCTTGCTCGATTATCTCAAGTAAATCCTATGATCTTATTACAAAAAATGATTTAAAAAAAGCAAATGAAATGGTATTGATAAAGACCCCTAAAGTTGAAAACCCATTTAATAAAGATGTTTTAAGGTTTAAGATAGGTGAATTTAAAAGTTATTCAATGCCAAATTTTAAAAACATCTGGTCTCAATTTAAGGAAGCAAAAAGGGTTAAAAATACAAATTATTTTATTGTACAATTTAAAGATAGAATAAAAAAATCCTGGAAGGATTTTATATTAAATAATGGCGGCAAAATATATGGATACATACCACAAAATGCATATTTAATTTATGGAAAAACTGACCTAAAAGCAAAACTTATTTTAGACAAAAATGTTAAATGGATACATCTATATGACGAGACATTCAGGATTGATCCCTTACTTTTGGAACTTCAAAACGAAGGATATGACAATTTAAAGGTAAAAATAACATTTTTTCCTGAAGCAAAGGAAAATGACATAAAAACCTTCTTAAAAGGCGAAAATTGTTCCATTTTAAAGGAAGGGAAATTTTTTAAAGGTAATTTTAACACCATTATAGCAAACATACCTTCAGATAAGTTGATAGAGATTGCTTCCTACGAAGGTTGTAAATGGATTGAACCCTTTATAAAATATAATTTATGTAATAACATCGCAAGGACAAGTGAAGATACTCCAACAGGCCATACAAATGGGGATGGACCAATATTAGATGTTGAAAAAGTCTGGGAAAAGGGATTACATGGTGAAGGAATAATTGTGGATCAATCTGATGTTGGACTTGACACAGGAGATTTTTCAACATTACATAAAGACTTTGGAGATATTAATTCCACCTCAAATCCCATGAGGGTAATAAAAGCATATGCCCTTGGAAGATTTGATGACTGGAGCGATCCAGATGGACACGGTACACATGTTGCTGGTTGCGTTCTTGGTAATGGATTTAATTCAGGTTCTGATCCATCAACTGACAACTACCCTGATACTTGTTATGCAGGTATTGCACCTAAAGCATTATTAATAATTCAATCACTTTT
>JALULU010000301.1 GCA_027040585.1 Acidobacteriota bacterium
TTAAGGGCTGACTCATTTGATTTTAAGTCATTTCTCTTAAACCCTGCAAGAATATATGTGGAAATTGAAAGTATTTCAAGCCCAATAAAGGTCATTATCAAATTGGCAGAAATTGCCATTAAATCCATTCCAATTAAAGCAAAGAGCAAGAGTGCTGAAAACTCACCGGGAAAAAGTTCTTCCCTTTCAATATATTTAAATGCAAATAACGCAACTATAAAACCAATTAAAAGGAACAAACACCTCAAAAGTCCGGAATAAAAGTCAAAGTATATCATTCCATTAAAAGTTAAAACCGATACATTATTTGATATATAAAGAATATTTAGTATAAATGCAACGAAGATGGCAAATAGTGAAGCAATATTTGAAAAGACCTTATCCCTTTTCTTTAAAAAGGGGTCAACACACATTATTATTATGCCAAAAATAGCAAGTATTATCTCAGGTAAAAATGATATATACATTAAACTTTTGCCACTCAATTTTTCACCCTCACACTATTTTCTGTTAATATTTTTTTCTGAAAATCTTTGATAGAGGAATTGTGTTTAGCTCTCTGTACAATATTTACAACCTTCTTTAAACTTGCATCCATAGGTCTTAAAAATGAACTTGAGTAAACACCAATCCATACCACAAAGAAAACTATAACAACCAACATAAATATTTCCCTTGGCACAAGATCTTTTAGCTTCTCATTTTTAGGATTTTCAAGCTTTCCAAAGTGAACTCTCTGATACATCCAGAGCATATAAACAGCAGAAAAAATCATACCTGTTGCAGCTATAATTGCAAAGGTTTTATTTGAAAAGAACGTACCCTGTAAGACTAAAATTTCACCTACAAATCCATTTAATCCGGGTAGTCCTATTGAACTCAAGGTTATAATCATAAAAAATGTTGAGTAAATTGGCATCCTATGGGCAAGTCCACCAAACTCTGAAATCTGCCTTGTGTGTCTTCTATCGTAAATCATTCCAACCAATAAAAAGAGAGCCCCTGTTGATAAACCGTGGTTTACCATCTGAATTGTTGCACCTTCAAAACCATATAGATTAAAGGCAAAAATTCCTAAAATCACATATCCAAGGTGACTAACTGAAGAATATGCAACAAGTTTTTTCAAATCTGGCTGCACCATTGCAACAAGTGCACCATATATAATCCCTATAACAGCTAAGGTCATAAGTATTGGAGCCATTTTTACTGCTGCATTTGGGAAAAGGGGAAGACAAAATCTCAGAAAGCCATAGGTTCCCATTTTAAGTAAAACACCAGCAAGGATTACAGAGCCTGCTGTAGGTGCTTCAACGTGTGCATCTGGTAACCATGTGTGAAATGGAAAAATTGGAACCTTAATTGCAAAGGCAAGCCCAAAAGCAATGAATAGAAAGAGTTCCACATTAAAGGGTAGAACCATTGCACCACTTAATAGGGAATTTAAAATATCCGGGAGGGAAAACGTAAAAAATCCAGTTTGAACCCCATGTAAATAAACCAGATAAATAATTCCAACAAGCATTAAAAGGGAACCAACCATTGTATAAATAAAGAACTTAACAGCAGCATAAATCCTATTTTCACCACCCCAAACGCCAATTAGAAAATACATTGGCACAAGCATTATTTCCCAGAATAGATAAAAAAGAACTAAATCAAGGGA
>JALULU010000302.1 GCA_027040585.1 Acidobacteriota bacterium
ATATAAATGAAAGGTAACTCACAGATGTTCCATTAAATCCAACAATATCTGCCGAGGTGTAAAAGTCAACCAACTTTCCAGAAACTCCTCTTCTATAAGTTGAAAGGTATTTTAACAAAATTGCAATTGGAAACCTCCCGCAAATTGTGTCATTTGTGTTGTTTAAATATCCCAGAAAATCCAAAAAATCAACAGATTCAATAATTTTAGCAACAGCCCTATTTCTCTCCTTAATCTTTTTGAGAATGTCTCCACCTTTAAATGGCGTGTAATTGTAAATTTTCCCGTAGTGGGTAAAATCTGAACTGACCAAAATCAATGTGTCCTTTTTAATTATTTTCTTAAGTGTTTTTATAACGCTATCATAATCTTTAAGTTTTAGATACCCAACAAGAAGGGGAACAATCTTTACATCTGGAAAGAGATATTTTATAAAGGGAGTCTGCATCTCAATTGAGTGTTCCCTTGTGTGAGCCTCCTTTTTAAAGAAAAAGAGTTTATTTTTTAAAAGTTTTTCACACGCCCTTTTATCAACATCTAAAACCCCAAAAGGCGTTTCATATCCGTCATAATTTCCAACTGAAATTCCCCTGTAGAAAAAATAGTGACTTGGTGCAAGGATGACAATCCTCTTATATTTTTTGTTCCTTATTGCAGAGTATGCAGATGCGGCAGCCTTTCCAGAATAGACATATCCAGCATGGGGAACAATTATGGCTTCAATCTTAAGCTTGCTGTATTTCCCGCCCTTTTTAGCCCCATATTCCAAGAATCCATCAAGCATCTTTTTAAGCTCTGTTTTATCGGAAGGATACCAGCTTCCGGAAACAGCCATCTTCCTTATATTTTTCTCTGCACTACACGAGATTAAAAAAAGTGAGAAAATTAGAATAAAAAACGTAAACTTTCTCATTTAATCTCACCCACATAGTAAAATTTTTTTGTGTGAACAATTAAGGACTCAACTTTTCCATCCCTATTTATATCTGCAAAGCATTTTACCTCAATCTTTCTCTTTTTCTTCTTTAAATTCTGATTTGATGGAACATAAGCAATTGTGTACTGATGCCTCAAGTACTTTGCAATCCTATCCCCAATTGAGTGAAATTCGCTTCCATACATTGGATAAAAGGCAACCCCACCTGAATACCTTGAAATATATCTAAGTCTCACATCTGCCATCTTAAAGTCAAGCCTCTGTGCCGGTGTGTAGTATAGATCATTTACAGCCCTTACAAACTGCCCAATGGAGATTGAAAAAATTGGGGTATTAGAAGATGCCGCTATCTTTAACATCTCGCTGTAGTTTAATTTACTTACTGTGTCAAATCCAGTTGCCATAAGGACAATTGCAGTTTTTCCCTTAACTCCCTCTAAATGTTTTAGTGTAAAGTAGATTGAGTCAAAAAGTGCAGTACTTCTAAAAACAGGTGCAAAGGTTATCATGTCAACAATGCTTAAGATTTTCCCCTTCTCCTTTGTAAAATCACATCTAATCGTGGGTTTTATGTCAAATGTGATAAGCGAAGCGTAGTCATCCTTTTTTAAACTCCTTATAATCTCCCTCACACCGTAGATAAAATCTGTCCTCATATCCTCAACAACCGATGTGTTTTCAATTAAAAATACGAGATTTATGTTTGACTCATCTGGATAGAAATTTGT
>JALULU010000303.1 GCA_027040585.1 Acidobacteriota bacterium
TATTTATTCCACTTCCTTCAACATACCAACCCCTTCCTGGAAGTCTAACAAGTGAACCATCTATTAAATATGCACCACCAGTTGAAATAACAGCACCAAATGTCTGATTTCCCACAAGGGGTCCCCTCTTTAATGTTTTTATCGCCCATGAAAAAATCTCGGCATTACTGTATGAATTTTGATTACACATTGCAACAATTGGTTTTGTATATGCATACAGAGGCCTTCTATCCTGTGGATAACCAGTTTCCCAGGAACCTCTACCCCTTGTAAAGGCATGGTCCTTTACCATAAGCATTGCAAGAATGTAATCTGTTGTCCAACCACCTCCATTATTTCTAACGTCAATTATCAATCCATCCTTATTATGTGCCTCTTTAAATAGCATCATCTCAAACTTTTCAAGACCTGGCTGCCCCATTGACTGTATGTGAATATAGCCAATCCTGTTATTACTCAGTTTATGTACAAGTTTCCTTCTTTCACTCACCCACTTTTCATAATACGCTTGCCTTACTGCATAGTAATTGGTAGGTACAATCACAACTTCTCTAATTTTTCCATCACTACCTTTTACTCTGAGTAAAACCTTCTCACCAACACTATCTTCAAAAAGTGAATAAAAGTTGGTTTCTGGGGTTATCTCTTTTCCATTTACACTTAAAATGATGTCACCTTTATGAAGTCTACTCTCTTCTTTAAAAGCTGGAGTATTTTTCAAAACATTGAGGACTCTTAAACCTTTTCCATAATAACTTTCATCGGGGAGTATCCCTAAAAATCCTGTATGTACCGCATTTTTTGGCCTTTTCAAATAGTAAATGCCCATGTGTGAAGCATTGATTTCGCCAAGCATCATATTTACAAAATCGTCAAAATCCTCTATTGTGTCGCAACTCTCTGCAAGGGGGAGATAAATATCCTTAAAACTTTTCCAGTTATATCCGTGAAAATTTGGATCGTAGAAATAGTCATTTAAAAGTCTCCACGCTTCTAAAAATTTCTGCTTCCTTTCTGCCCTGTGATCTATATATAGTTTTGCTGAAAATAAAATTCCTCTCTCTTTTCCATTTGAAACCTTTCTCAAATGTCCACCTTTAGAAATAAAGTATATATTTTTGTCCTTTTTGTGCCAGTTAACTATTGATGGGAAACCCTCTTCAGAATCAAAATCCATAATTTCAGAAGTTGAAACCTTTTTCAGTTTCTTTCCAAAAACATTTATTTTGTAAAGCAAATCTTTTCCACTGTGATCTGATGAAAACAAAATTTCCCTGTTATCAGGTGAAATTGCCATTCCAATCTGGGTGCCACTTAATTTGGTTATCCTTTTTACCCTGAAACAAATGTCATAAAAATCAATTTTAATGTTTATTTTATTTTTCTTATTTTCCTTTTCAGATTCCCAGAGATCCTTCCACTCCTCTTCACTTCTATCGCTATCCTCCTTTGATAGATAAACCATGTAAACATCAACATTATCCTCCTTGTAATCGGCATTTCTCTTTGAACTAAAAACTATGAATTTTCCATCATTTGACCAGATTGGATGTATGTCATTGTCTGGGTGTTCAGTAATGTTTATAGCCTTACCCCCTGTTGAAGGCATTATAAAAATATCTGCATTATAATCCCCATCATATTTCGAAAAGGCAAACCAC
>JALULU010000304.1 GCA_027040585.1 Acidobacteriota bacterium
ATCTATAAGATATTTTCAATAAGAAGGCAAAAGACGCCTTATATCCTAAAGAAGTAGTTCCTTTAAAATTCCTTTAAAAATCAAATCAAAAATTAATCACCCATAGAATGTAGTGACCCATAAAAAATTAAAATCCTTGATTATCAACAACTTGTAGTGCCAAAGGGCGGAAGTCGGGAGATATAAAAAATCCTGATGAAGCATACCAAAAAATAAAAGAATTGGTTGGAATTTAATTTATATCCCCAAAAAAACAGGGTCAGACCTGCATATCTTATATTTTTTTAAGGGGTCAGACCTCAAAATTTTGCGAAATTATGTGGGGTCAGACCTCTATTTTTTTAAATTTTCGTGCCTGGCACCTTTTTGATTGATTATAAAAAGCGGAGGTCTGTCCCCTATTTTTTTATTGTTAAATGGTGCCTGGCACCAAATTTTGTTGGGGACAGGGGACAGATCTAAGATTTTTTTAAAAAATCCTTTTAACCATTTAAAAACTTTAACTTACTCTATACTTTTTGGTGAACCACTATTGTGAGTATTTCCAGGTCTATTATATGGAAGTGGAATGTAACTCACAGACTGAGTACCTGAAGGCTGAGGGTAGAGATCCATTAAGGTGTAAACCTCTTCAGGCACCTCTGTTTTAACCTTTAACCCAAGTTCCTTTGCGTGTTCAACTGTTATTGGGAAATCGTGTGTCCACTTTCCACTTGAAAGTTCCTCTGCAATTTTTTTAGCTGTATCTTCACTGTACCCCTTTTTTAGTAGTAAACTTTTAACTTCATTGAACATCTGATTTAAGGCTTTTTCACTCATATCAATTTTTATAAGTGTCTCATCGCTTATATCTTTAACATCCTTTAATTCCTTAATTTTCATAATACTTGCAGCAGGTTCTGTTCCAAGTTGTGGATCAACGGGGCCAAGTACAGCAAAGGGATCCATCAAAATCTCATCTGCAGCAAGGGCTATAAGTGTTCCCCCTGACATTGCATAGTGGGGAATTATAACCCTGACTTTTGCCTTGTGTGCAGCAAGGGTATTTGCTATCTGGGTTGCTGCAAGGGCTATCCCGCCAGGAGTGTGAATAATCATATCAATTGGCATATCCGGTGGTGTAATTCTGATTGCCCGAAGTATCGCCTCTGAATCCTCTATATCTAAAAATCTCGTAGAAAAAAATCCAAAAAGGGATTTTGTCTCCTGCCTGTGGATTAAAGTAATCACTCTTGAAGAGTGTTTTTTCTCAAGCTGCCTTATCATCCTCATTCTGCTGTTCATAAGAGCATGAGATTTAAGATATGGGTAAAACAACATTATGAAAAAGATAACCCAGAACAGCTGGCCAACCACAGTGTTTAAAAAATTCATAACATCCCCCAAAAATATTGATAAATAAAAAAATATTATAAAAGATGGAAATTATCAAGTTAAAATTGTTGAGGTCAGACCTCAACAATTCTTTAAAAAACTACTGCTCTATTAACTCCACCCTTCTATTTTTAGCCCTACCCTCTTTAGTTTTATTTGTTGCAACAGGTGCAAGAGGTCCTACTCCAAAGGGTTTCAACCTATCTCTCGAAATTCCATATTTGGTTACAAGTTCATTTACAACTGATTCCGCCCTTTTCTTTGAAAGCTCCAT
>JALULU010000305.1 GCA_027040585.1 Acidobacteriota bacterium
CCACCAGATAGTCAGTAAAGGCAGACACAAGTTGCACATCGTGAGAAATTAACACCAATGTTATGCCAAATTGCTCTTTAATCTTTAATAAATGAGAAAGCAACATTGATTGAACAGTTACATCCAGGGACGTTGTTGGTTCATCTGCTATTATAATTTCCGGCTCTGGAAGAAGGGCAGATACTATTGAGACCCTTTGATTTTGTCCACCTGATAGTTCAAATGGATACTTTTCAAGAATTAGATCTACATCCTCAATATTTACTACATTAAATAATTCCCTTACTTTATTTTGAAAATTTTCCCTTTTTAAACATCTCTCAAGAAGTTGCTTTTTTATCTTTACAATTGGATTTAGTGACTCAAAAGGATTTTGGTGAATATAACCAATCTTTTTTTTTCTGAAATCCACTAATTTCTTTTCATCAAAGGAAAAAATATCCTCATTTTTGAAATAAACACTCCCCTTCATCTTTGAATTCTCAACCAAAATTCCAAGAAGTGTTAACCCAAGCGTAGATTTCCCACAACCTGATTCTCCAATGATACCAGTGATTTTTCCCTCTAAAATATCAAGGTCTATATTTTTTATGGCATCATAATCTTTGCCATCTATTTGATAAGAGACAACTAAATTTCTTATCTTAAAAATTGAATTCATAACCTTTATCTTTTAAAACTTCTAAAAAGGCATCCACAATTTCCCCTGAAAATTGCTTCTCTTTATTGTCAACAAGTTCCTTAGCAGCAATTTTAACATCTAATCCCTTTCTATAAGGTCTATCTGTTGTCATAGCATCAAATGCATCAGCAACGGAAATAATTTTCGCAATAAGCGGAATATCATCCCCTTTTAATCCAATGGGATATCCTGTGCCATCCTCTTTTTCATGGTGATATAAAACTCCTGGCACAGCATCCTTCAGTTGTTTTATGTGCTTTATAATTTGATAGCCCAATTTTGGATGCTGTTTTATTAAAGAATACTCCTCATCATTTAATCTCCCCTGTTTCCTCAAAACCTTATCATCAATTCCTATTTTACCAATATCGTGTAAAAGTGCACCCAACTTTATATTCTCAATAGTCTTATTATCAAGATTTAATTTTTTTGCTATTTCCACAGATATTTCGAGAACCCTTCTTGTATGACCACCTGTATAAGGGTCTCTCTTTTCAATTGACTCAGCAAGTGCTTCAATCGTTGAAAACAATAATTCTTTATTCTCTTCAATTAACCTTGCATTTTCAATGGCAATAGCAGCCTGATCGGAAAGTGATACAAATATTTCAAGATCGTCTTTATCAAAAGATGACACTGCAAGTTTTGAATCCACATACAGCACACCTGTTGTTTTGTTTTTAAACCTTAATGGTACTGCCATAACACTGTTAAGACCTAATTTTATAACACTTTTATGAAATACAATGCTCTGGTCATCTGAAATATCAGTAGTTATGAAAGATGTTCCCGTTTTAAAAACCTTGTTTGCAGTTTTGAAGCTTATTTCTGTATCCTTGGGATTTAACCATTCTCCCTTTATGTTCTTTGCAAGTTTTATTTTGAGATTGTTTTTACTATCAGCCACCAATAAAAAAGCTCTTTCTGCTTTTGTTATTTTAAGTGCAGCATCCACAACCCTTTC
>JALULU010000306.1 GCA_027040585.1 Acidobacteriota bacterium
GGACTGGAGATGCCCTTCTGTTATGTGAACCTTTTGTTGGAAAATCCCCTTTTATAGTGGCATATCCAGATGATATTCTCATATCAGAACCACCTTTTTCTCTTCAAATGATTGAAGAACACAAAAAAAGTTTAACCCATAAAAATCCAAACGGTTGTACAGTGCTCTGTGGAGAATACATTGATGGTGATGTCAGTAGATATGGAGTTATGGACATAGAAAAAAATGAAAAATTGATATACGTTAAAAAAATGGTAGAAAAACCTGAAAAAGGAAAGGAGCCATCAAATTGTATATCTGTGGGAAGATATTTATATACACATGAAATTTTTAAAGCCCTGAAAAAAGTAAAAAAACAATATAAAGAAAACGGCGAATTTTATCAGACAGAACCAATAAATATACTTGCAGGTGAGGGAAAAGTTATATGTAAAATTTTTGAAGGATTAAGACTTGATACAGGCACACCTGAAGGCTATATAAAATCATTTGTGGATTATATCTTCCACATCAGAACTGAATATAAAACTTTACTTGTAGATTATTTAAATAAAAAACTCAAGGAGGCAAATTGAATCCATTACTAAAAAAAATAGAAAACAAAAGTGCCATAATTGGAATAATTGGTCTTGGCTATGTTGGATTACCATTGGCAGTGGAATTTGCAAAGAATGGTTTTAAAGTTATAGGATTTGATTTAAATAAAGAAAAAATTGAAAAAATTGAAAAGAAAATAAGTTATATTCAAGATGTACCACAAAAAGACCTGAAAAAATGTGTTGAAGAAAACAAACTAATCGCCACAAATGATTTTTCAAAACTAAAAGATGTGGATTGTGTTAGCATTTGCGTTCCAACCCCTTTAAGGAAAACAAAAGATCCCGATATGTCTTATATAATTTCAGCCGTTGAAAAAATTAAAGAAAACATGCATCCTCACATGTTAATTGTCCTTGAAAGTACTACATACCCCGGAACTACCGATGAACTAATTCTGAATGAAATTCTAAACAACGGATACAAAATAGGGGAAAATATATTTCTCGCCTTCTCTCCAGAAAGGGTAGATCCTGGAAACCCCCTTTATAAAACACACAACACTCCAAAAGTAATAGGGGGAGTTACTCCAAATTGCCTTAAAATTGCTTCAGCAATGTATTCCCAGATTATAGAAAAAGTTGTACCTGTTAGTTCCACAAAAGCAGCAGAAATGGTGAAATTACTGGAAAACACCTTTAGATCTGTAAATATTGGACTTGTTAATGAAGTCGCATTGATGTGTGATAGATTAAACATAGATGTATGGGAAGTTATTGAAGCAGCGGCCACTAAGCCATTTGGATTTATGAAGTTTTTACCAGGTCCCGGTTTAGGCGGACATTGTATTCCCATCGATCCACATTATTTAAGCTGGAAATTGCGTTCATTAAATTACAATGCAAGATTTATAGAACTGGCAGGTGATATTAATTCACACATGCCCGACTTCGTTGTACAAAAACTTGGACTTACGTTAAACAAATTTAAGAAACCCTTTAAAGAAAGTAATATTTTACTACTTGGAATGGCTTACAAAAAGGATGTAAACGATCTAAGGGAATCTCCTTCCCTTGAAATATTACATCTTTTAATGGAAT
>JALULU010000307.1 GCA_027040585.1 Acidobacteriota bacterium
TGAGCAAAAAAGAAGCAGAATTAAAGGCAAAAGAAGATTCAAGGTATTTATTGCCTCTTTCTACTTATACTCAACTTGGTGCGACATTTAATGCAAGAAGCATTGAAAAAGTTATACAAAAAAGCCTAACAAACCCTATTTATGAAATAAAAGAAATTGGTAATATACTTTGTGAAAAAGTTTCCAAAATAGCACCTTCTTTAATTAAATATACAGAACCTGAGAAATATCATCAATTAACTGAAAAAGAATTGGAAGAGAGTTTAAACGGCTATAAAAGCGAATCTACTGAAGATTTTAAATTTATTTTCAAAGAAAGAGATATAGATGAAAAAATTCTGACACTTTTAATCTTTAAAAATAGTTGTATTTCTTTTGAAAAAGCAAAAAAAATTGCCAAAGATATGAATGACACAGAAAGGAAGAAAATTTTTTATACGATTTTTAAAAATTTAAAAAGTTATAATTCGCTCCTGAGGGAATTTGAAGGGGTCAATTTTGAATTTGAGGCTGTAATTAGTTCTTCATGTTTTGCACAACTTAAAAGACACAGAATGTCAACAATTATTCCATCAAGGTATGATACAGAGTTAGGTGTTACTGTCCCACCTGTTTTTGAAAGATTTGGACTTAAAAAAGATTTTTTAAAAATAATTGAAAAGGTAAACAAATTTTATTCTAAAATTTCCAAAAAAAATGAAAAATATTCAGAATACGTTCTGACAAATAGCCATAGAAGGCGAGTTTATGTAAAGATGAATTTAAGGGAGTTATATCATTTTATAAGGCTTAGAAGTGATATTCACGCCCAGTGGGACATTAGAAATCTTTCAGAAAAAATTAAAAATGAAGTGATGAAAAGTTCTAATTTCGCAACACTTCTTTTGTGTGGAAAGGATTCTTTTGAAAAATTAAAAGAAGAAGTGTTAAAAAAATTAAAATAAATAAACTTACAAAAGTGTATTTTTTAATGTTTACTATTTGTCATTTTAACATGGAGAGGGTATACTAATAATATGGAGGAAGTAAAAGACAATAATTTAATTGAGTTTTTTATTAAGGGTATAATTTTAGACCCGACCAATAACGTTCCCATATTACTTTTAGAGGATAGGGATCTAACAATGATTATTCCCATATGGATAGGGTTTTTTGAGGCAAATGCAATTGCCTTAGGACTTGAAAAACTTGATTCACCGAGACCTTTAACACACGACCTTTTGACATCAATCCTTGATAAAATTGGAATTACCGTAAAAAAAGTTGTAATTACTGACATCATTGAATCAACTTATTATGCAAACATATATCTTGAAAAGGATGGCGATGAGTATATTATTGATTCAAGGCCAAGTGATGCAATTGCCATCTCTGCTAAAAAAGGCAATAAGATTTTCATATCTAAAAAGGTTATAGACAAGGCGTCCCCAATAATGTTAAATAGCGAAACTCCTGATGAAAAGGATATTAAAGATTGGCTTGACAATATTAATCCTGAAGATTTTGGAAAGTATAAAATGTAATTTGATGTGAATATGCCTCATCATCATTCTCACTCACACAGCTTAAGTGGAAGGAACTTATTTTTAACTATAATTTTAAATGTAATTATAGTTGTCTCTCAATTAATAGGTGGATTTATTTCAAATTCCCTTGCTTTGATCAGCGATGCCCTTCACAATTTTAGTGATGTGATAGCCCTATTTATTACCTGGTTTGCTCATAAATTGTCAAAAAAATCTGCTGGAGATAAGAGTACTTTTGGATACAAAAGAGCTGAAATTATTGCGGCATTGTTTAATTCATTATCACTTATTGGAATTGGTATTTTTATTTTATATGAAGCTATAAAAAAAATTTTCATACCGGGAAAAATTTTATCTAATTGGGTCATAGGTCTTGCAGCACTTAGTATAATTTTAAATTTTTTAAGTGTGCTACTTATTAAGGAAAATTCAAAAGAAAATATAAATATAAAATCAGCCTATTTACATCTTATGACTGACGTTTTCTCTTCTCTTGCTGTTTTAATTGGTGGAATACTTATGCACTATTTAAAAGCATTCTGGATTGATCCCGTCGTATCAATTATTATTGCGGTTTATATAGTGAAAGAGGCTTTTAAAATCGTGAAAACTTCAATAGAAATAATTATGCAGTTTTCACCCGAAGGTATAAATATTGAGGAACTTGAAAAAGAAGTTAAAAAAAACAAATTTATAGAAAATATTCATCACATACACATATGGCAATTAGATGAAAAACGTATTTTTTTAGAAGCTCATATTGATTTTAAAAAAAATCTCACTTTAAAAGAAATAACAGAAATGCTTGAAAAGCTTGAAGAAATACTAAAGGTAAAATTTAAAATATCTCATATCACTTTCCAACCTGAATTTGAAAGGGTTGACGATAAATCACTTATATTAAAAATTGAAGAAAAATAGAAAAACATTTCTTCACATTGTCCCTTTTTTTTAATATAATTTGAATTCTTTATTTTTTATGAGAGGTTAAGATTTTACGTATGAGTTCCAATGTCTATGATGTTTTAAAAGAAAGAGGATTTATTTATCAAAGTACAGATGAAGAAAACTTAAGAAAAATTCTAAATAATGAAAAAATTACATGCTACATAGGATTTGATCCAACTGCTGATAGCTTGCATGTTGGAAGTCTTGTCCCTATAATGTCTCTTGTACATATGCAGAGGGCTGGTCATAAGGTTCTTGTTGTAGTTGGAGGTGGAACTGCAAAAGTTGGAGATCCAAGTGGAAAGACAGAGATGAGAAAAATGCTCACTCCTGAGCAAATTGTCAAAAATGCAGAAGGTTTAAAAAAGCAACTTTCCCAATATATTTCATTTGAAAGTGAAAAGGCAATAATGCTTGATAATTCTAAGTGGCTTGATAATTTAAATTACATCGAATTTTTAAGGGATATTGGAAGACATTTTAGTGTAAATAGGATGCTTACCGCTGAAAGTTATAAGATAAGACTTGAAAAAGGGCTTTCTTTTCTTGAATTTAATTACATGATTTTACAGGCATATGATTTTTATGTTCTTGCTAAAGATTACAACTGCATTCTTCAGATGGGTGGACAGGACCAGTGGGGTAATATTGTGGCTGGAATAGATTTAATCAGAAGAAAACTTCAAAAAGAGGCATATGGTCTCACATTTCCACTTATAACCAATGCAAGTGGTGAAAAATTTGGGAAGACTGTTGCAGGTGCTATCTGGCTTGATGAGAATAAAACCTCAGCTTTTGACTTCTACCAGTTCTGGAGAAATGTTGAAGATGCTGACGTAATGAGGTTCTTAGGGCTTTTTACATTGCTACCAATGGATGAAGTCAAATATCTTGGCAGTTTAAATCCGCCTCTCATAAATAGAGCAAAAGAGATATTGGCATATGAGGTGACAAAACTTGCACATAGCAAGGAAAAGGCAAAATCTGCATATATCAGTGCAGTAAAGCAGTTTGGAAAAAGCGATTTAGACGGAATCGTTAAAACTTCATCGGATATTGTTGAGATTTCTGAAATTAAAGAAGATTTAACCCCTACTATTACTTTGGAAGAAGGAGATTTAGGTAAGACCATTTCTGACATTCTGGTTTCAAATAAGGTACTTTCATCTAAAGGTGAGGTTAAGAGACTCATATCTCAAAATGGAATTTCACTTGATGGAAAGAAGGTTAAAGATTTTAAAATGAAGATTGAGAAGTCCTTTTTTGAAAACAGTGAGATAACCTTGAAAATTGGTAAAAAAAGAATTTACAAAATTAAATTAATTTAAGAGGTGAATTATGAAAAGATTTATTTTGCTTTATATGGCTTTGGTTTTATCTTTTTCTTTGGTTTTTACTCAAAATAGAGATGTTGTTAAATATGAAAAATATAAACTTTTGCCACGGGAAATAAAGGAAGTTAAAGATAGAAATGCCATTGAAAGGGAATTCCCTTTTATGAAGGTAAAAAAATTTAAAGTTCCCGATAAAAAAATACTTTCACTTGATTTTTCAAAAATTCCTCATCCAACAAAGGTGAGTCAGTTTAAAACTGTTTTTCACTTTCCACCAATTAGGCAGTGGTGGGCAGGTACATGCTGGTGTTATTCAACAATTTCATTTTTAGAATCTGAAATTTATAGGCTTCATCACAAAAAAATAAAACTTTCAGAACAGTATATTGTATATTATGAATATGTTGCAAAATGTAAAAGATTCTTTGAAAGAAAGGGAGATTCTTATGTAGATCAGGGTTCAGAATCAAACGCTGTTACAAGAATAATGAAAAAATATGGAATAGTTAGAGAAAGTGACTACACTGGGCTTGTTCCACCTTTTAAAGTTTATGACCATACACCTATGTTTAAGGAGTTAAAGAGTTATCTTGAATTTGTTAAGAAAAACAATTTCTGGGATTTAAAGAGAAATATTGAATGCGTAAAGTCAATTTTAAATAAATATATGGGAAAACCACCATCAACAATTGTGGTAAACGGGAAAAAAATGACACCACTCCAATTTATGAAAAATGTTGCAGGATTAAATCCAGATGATTATGTGGATTTTATTTCAACACTCAGCGAACCGTTTTACAAACAGGTTGAATATAAAGTGCCAGATAATTGGTGGCATAATAAAAGTTATTATAACGTACCATTATCCGACTTTTATTCTGCAGTAAAGAATGCCATAACTAATGGTTATTCTGTTGCAATTGGCGGGGACGTTACTGAACCAGGTTACAATGGCTTTTTAGATATCGCAATTGTTCCTTCATTTGATATTCCACAAAACTACATAGATCAAAATTCAAGGGAATTTAGAATTTATAACAAAACAAGTACAGACGACCATGGGGTTCACCTTGTTGGATACACTCATTACAAAGGTCACGATTGGTTTTTGATTAAAGATTCTTCAAGGACTGGTCAGAGGGGTATCAAAGGTTATATCTTTTATAGAGATGATTATGTAAAGTTAAAGATGCTGTCATTTATGGTTCATAAAGATGCAGTTAAAGCTTTATTAGACAAAATTAAAAGTAAACAAAAATAGTGTAGAAATTTTATGAAAAAATTTTTGTTCATTTGTTTTATTTTTATAACCACTTTTATAACCACTTTTGTGTTTACCCTGGGAAAGGGTAAACACATTGTGGTACTTGACCCCGGACATGGTGGTAGTGATAGTGGTATTGTAATAGGTGGTCACATTGAAAAATATATTGACCTTAAACTTTCTGAAATTATAGGTGAAAAATTAAGTAAAAATGAAAACATTAAAGTGATTTATACCAGAGAAGGGGATGTTGACGATTCAATTAAAAGCAGAGAAATTTTTGCAAACAATGGAAATGGCAATTTATTTGTATCTATTCATTGTGGTTCTTATCTAACCGACAAAAATTTTGGTGTGGTTTATTTATTAAATGAAAATGACATTGATGTATCTTCTGCGGATTTACTTGAGGGAAATATAGGAGATAAAACTATAAAATTTTTTCCATTTAAAATTGCAGGTTACTATTTTTTACCAAAAAGTGAAAACATTGCAACTTCAATGCAAAATTCTCTAAATAGTTTTTACAATTCCTATCTTATAAAAAAGCCCATTCATCTTAAGCTAAGAGTCCTTGAAAATATTGTCATGCCAGGAATTTTGATTGAAGTGTGTAATTTAAATTCTGAAAGTTTTACTGAAGATGATAAGTGGTATGATAGCATTTCAGATGTAATATCCAATGAAATAATTAAATTTTTTAGTGAGCAAAATAAAAATGAATAGGAAAGGTAAAAATTTAATTTTTCTTGCTGTATTGCTTCTTGCAATTTTACTACTGCTATTGCTAATTTTTAGAGAAAAGGAAGAATATAAAAAAATATCAAGAGAAGAAGAAAATGTTTCCATGTTAAAGGAAGAAATGAAGATAAAAAAAAATAAAAAGATTAAAAAAAGTTTAGTTAAACTCTATTTTAGAAATACCTTTTCAGAGGCAGCACCATTTAAAGTAATTACTCCAGAAATCAGGGAAGTGGAATCTTCAGAAGATTATAGAGATTTTTCTCAGGTTCTTTTTAATGAACTAAAAAAAGGTCCTAAGGATAAAAAACTAATTGAAATTATTCCGGAAAAGGCTACTTTAAACCAGGTATATAAGGTGAATTCAACGTTATATCTTGATTTTTCTTCTGATATAATCCCTAAAAATGGTGGAGGAATTCAGGATGAAATAGCTATTGTTTATTCCATTGTTAACACATTTTCTGAAAACTTTTTAGATGTAAAAAGTGTAAAAATTTTAATAGATGGAAAAGAAAGAAACACATTTTTAGGACATCTGGACATTTCTGATAGCTTAAAGGCTTCCAATGAATATGTGTCAGGCGAAATAACAAAGGGTGTTATAGAGGAGGATAATCTGAAGTGAAAAATAATTTACCGATAGGAATTTTTGACTCAGGAGTTGGAGGTTTAACTGTTTATAAGGTTTTAAAGGACACCTTTTCCAATGAGCAATTTATTTATTTAGGCGATACTGCAAGAGTTCCCTATGGCGTTAAATCTCCTGAAACAATTATTCAATATTCCATACAGAATGCAAATTTTCTCATAAATAAGGGAATAAAGTTACTTATTGTAGCCTGTAATACTTCTTCTGCATATTCTATACCATATTTAGTGGATAAGCTATCTGTACCAGTTATTGGTGTTATAAAATCTGGAGCAAAAAAAGCTTGTAATTCCACAAAAAATAAAAAAATAGGTGTTATAGGCACTCCATCTACAATTGAAAGTGGTGCATATCAAAGGGAAATTAAAGAGATTTTGCCAGGTGCCGAAAT
>JALULU010000308.1 GCA_027040585.1 Acidobacteriota bacterium
GTCTGTATTGGTGTGGAGAAGTTTATGGTATCCCAGCCACCATCACCCGATACTTCTTTAACTGCTATCCAATTGCTACCATCATATCTCAATATCTTATAGTCTGATGCATAATTACCAGCTGAACTCCAATCAATCTTGACACTGTCTACAGTCTTTGTAGCACCTAAATCAATGTAAATCCATTGCTCTGTACCTTCTGAAGGCAAATACTTTGAAGCCCAACCTGTTGAGGTTGAACCATCCACAGCTTTAGAAGCTGCGTAAGTGCTACTATATTCACTGGATGCAGCTGCATATTTGTTTAGAGCTATATTGGTATCTGAACCTCCGTTGTTATCAGGTTGTGTTGGATAGGTTACTTTCAAGGTATAACCACTTGTTGAACCATTATAACCTACAACTTTGAGGTAATATTTACCTGTGCTCGTGGCATTATACGTACCACTTTCTGGATTATTTGATGTATAACCTCTTGCAACATAATTTGAAGGATCACTTGCTTTATATAGATACCAATCTAAATCTGCTCCACTGTCGTTGATGCTTACACTGATACTTATTGTACCAGTTCCAGCAATATTGAAATAGAACCAATCAGCATCACTTGATGTACTAATTTCACCTTTACTATAGTTAGCTCCACTTGAAATTGGTCCATAAGCCTGTGAATAGGTATCATTTGGTTCATAAGCATCATTACTCTGTGGTGGTGCTTCATTAGGATAGGTTACCTTTAATGTATAACCACTTGTCGAACCATTATAGCCAACAACTTTTAAATAATATTTACCAACTGAAGTTGCATTATAGCTTCCTGCCTCTGGATTATTAGTTGTATAACCTCTTGCAACATAATTTGAGAAATTCCCATCTTTATATAGATACCAATCTAAATCTGCTCCGCTGTCATTGATGCTTACACTAATATTTATTGTTCCAGTATTTTTAATTTCAAAATAGAACCAATCAGCATCATCTGAGGTGCTAATTGCCCCACCACTATAATTCTTACCAGAATCTATTGGTCCATAAGCCTGTGAATAAGTATCATTTGGTTCATATTGATCACCATTATTATTATTGTTGTTGTTATTATTATTGTTTCCACTTCCACTATAAACTACATAGTTTGCACCATATCCAACATTTAGACATCCATATTTAATATACATATAACCGTCTTCACCCCAGCCAGGTCCCCAGGAGTTTCTTAAAATCCAGGCACCTTTAGAATCATCCCATCCTACCAACATAATTGCATGGTTTACAGGATGATCTGAAGAAGGTGTATATGAAGAATCAAAAACACCACCTGTGTATGCTTGAAAAGCATCAGTAACATAAACTGCGGCACAAATTGGTCCATATTGATAAATTGCACTCTTTATTGCTGATACTGAAGGAAGTGAATTATTTGGATCAACATAACTCCAACTATCCAACTTATAGGGATGTGAACAAGTATCTTTACATGCTACATCACTTGCTTGATAAGGAAAGCAACTTTCTAAAACTGCACCTGGATTGATGTGCATATCATGCAAAAACCATCCACCATTACATCCATAGTTTTTGTCATTACATGAAATTAAATACTGCTCTGAAAGATCTGTCTCTACACCATCAACTCTCTTAATAGCACATTCGAAAGCTCCAACAGTTGAAAAAGCCCAACATCCACCACAGCTTCCCTGGTTCTTAACTGATGTACAAGCATTATGTGCTCTCCAGTCCCAGGATGAGGGTAATGAATCAAGCATTTCAACCTTTCTTTGACCAAGCAATGCAGCTTTTTTGGCTATTTTACTCCAGTTCTTTGGTGGTGTTAAAGTACATAACTCCCTTAAACTGTAGTTTAATGCGGGGTTATAACCTACCTGAAATCTAAAGCCTTCAGCTTTAATTTTAGCTCTTAAATTTTTGATCTTTTTCTCAAGTTCTCTCGGGATTCTAACAATTTCATGATTCTTTAATTGAGGATTGGAAAGATTCCTAACTTTGTTAATAAAATTTGGTGCTCTATTTACAACTCGTTTGTTAACACGTTGTGCATAAAGCACTCCTGAAAAAATAATTAATGAAAAGATAGAAAAAAACACAAAAAATTTCTTTGACATTTATACAAACCTCCACGAGAATTTTTGGCTTGTTAAGGTGGGAAAATGAATTAATAAAAACTAAATCATATATTTTTCTCAGCCTACTATAAGGCATCTAATACCTCCCAAATTCATTATATTAATTTTGTAAAATATGTCAAGATTTTATTAATTTTTTTTTAATTTATAGTAATCAACCTCACAATATACAGCAGGATTGAAAGAAAAAGATACAAAAAAAACAAGAAAAAATTCTTTTAAAATACCGTAAGAAAAAGTTTACAAATATTTTTAATACTATCCTAAAAAAAATAATATTGAGTTGAAAATGTATCAGGAAAACGTGTCAAACATAATTTTAATAAAGCAAGAAAATATTCTACTTACATACTTCATTTAATTTATTGAGGATTTCTTTTTTTTCCTTATCCGGAACATTCTGTTCTTCTAAAATTTCACCTAAAGTTGCCCACACAGGCTCACCACATGCTATAAATACAAGCTTATGGTCTAACATAACTTTTATACCTTCTTCACAGGAAACAATATCTTCTATGGGGGTGTCAAACGTTATTTCCATAAAATCCTCCATAAAAAAGGGGGAATGCATATCCCCCTCTAAACTTATTCTTCTAAAAATGGATATCTATAATCCGTTGGTGGCAAAAAGGTTTCCTTTATTGACCTTGCACTTACCCACCTGTAAAGATTTAACTTACTCCCAGCTTTGTCATTTGTTCCTGATGCCCTTGAGCCACCAAATGGCTGCTGTCCCACAACAGCACCTGTTGGTTTGTCGTTAATATAAAAATTGCCTGCAGCAAATCTCAATACTTCTTCAGCCTTCCTTGCAGCCATCCTATCAGTGGCAAAAATTGAACCGGTTAAAGCATAATTTGTTGCAGTCGCACACTTTTCCAAATACTCATTAAAAAGTTCATCTTTATATACAAAAACTGTCATTACAGGGCCAAATATTTCTTCTACCATTAGTTTGTGAAATGGGTCCTCGGCTTTAATTAACGTGGGCTCTACAAAATATCCCCTGGAATCATCACCTTTCCCACCATAAATAATTTCAGTATTACTATCTTTTTTAGCAAAGTCTATATACGACATTATCTTGTCGTAAGAAGCTCTATCTATCACCGCATTTATAAAATTTGAAAATTCTTCAGGTCCACCTATCTTCATCGTTTTAACTTCACTTTTCATAATACTCAATATATCATCCCATAAACTTTCTGGTATAAAAGCCCTCGATGCAGCAGAACATTTTTGTCCTTGATATTCATAAGCACCTCTTAAAAGAGCCGTTGCCACCTCTTCTGGATTTGCAGAATTGTGCACAAAGACAAAATCTTTTCCACCGGTTTCTCCAACTATTCTTGGATAACTTATGTAATTATTTATATTCTCTCCTATTAATTTCCACATCCTTTTAAAAGTAGCTGTGGAACCTGTAAAATGAATACCAGCAAAATTCTTATCTGAAAAAACTAATTTTCCAATTTTAGCGGAATTCCCGGGTATAAAGTTAATTACACCATCTGGCAACCCTGCCTCTTTTAAAATTTTCATTAGAAAATAGTTAGAATATACAACTGAAGAAGCTGGCTTATAAAGTGAGACATTCCCCATAATAGCAGGTGCTGTTGGAAGATTTCCACCTATTGAAATAAAGTTAAAAGGTGTAACAGCAAACACAAACCCATCAAGGGGTCTGTACTCAACTCTGTTCCATGTCCCTGTGGGAGAATATGGCTGTTCAGAATATATTTCCTCAGCATAAAAACAGTTAAATCTCCAGAAATCTATAAGCTCAGCAATATCAATTTCAGCCTGAAATGGATTTTTTGAATGCACAAGCATTACTAATGCATCCATAAAATATCTGTACTTTTTTGAAAGAAGTTCAGCAGCTTTTAAAAATATGGCAATTCTGTGTTCCCATGGCATTTTTTCCCACTCTTTTTTAGCTTCCATAGCGGATTTTATCGCCATTGAAATCTCTTTCTCTCCAGCTTTATGATATCTGGCTATTACTTTATTATGATCTGATGGCAATGTACAGTCGCCTAAATCGCCGGTCTTAAGTTCTTTCCCACCTATAATCAGCGGTATTTCCACAACTTCATTTAAAATTTTATTTAATTCTTCTTTTACCTTTACCCTCTCTTTTGTACCTTTAGCAAAGGTAAGTATTGGCTCATTTACTGGGCCTGGGACCTTAAATATTCCTGACATTTTTTCCTCCTTAATTAATCATTTTCTCCAAATTTTATACCCTGTGCAAGGGGAAGTGCGTCTCCCCAATTCATTGTAACGGTTTGTCTCCTCATATATCCCTTCCACGCATCGCTTCCAGATTCTCTCCCACCACCTGTTTCCTTTTCACCACCAAAAGCTCCACCTATTTCAGCACCAGATGTGGAAGTATTGACATTAGCTATTCCGCAATCACTCCCCTCATAGGAAAGAAATCTTTCGGAATATTTTAAATTGACTGTAAATATTGCAGAGGAAAGTCCTTGAGGAACACTGTTGTTTATTTCAATGCCCTCTCTTACATCTTTAATCTTAATTACATATAAAATTGGTGCAAATGTCTCTTCCTTAACAATATTCATATCCTTTGTGGCCTCAACTATTGTGGGCTCAACGTAAAATCCATTATTCTCTTCAACCACATTTCCACCAACTAAAATTTTCCCACCTTCTTCTTTTATCTTTGAAATAGCATTTTTATATACCAACACAGCATTTTTATCAATTAATGGTCCACAAAGTGTCTCAGGTTCAAATGGGTTTCCAATTTTCACCTGTTTATAACCTTTTACCATATCTTCTAAAAATTTATCATACACCTTTTCATGTAAAAGCAATCTTCTTGTAGTGGTACATCTCTGTCCAGCCGTTCCCACTGCACCAAAAAGAATTGCCCTTTTTGCAAGTTCAAGGTCTGCATCTTCCATAACTATTGACGCGTTATTTCCTCCAAGCTCAAGAATTGTCTTTCCAAGTCTTTTGCCAACTGCCTCAGCAACTCTTTTTCCCATTTTTATTGAACCAGTAAATGATATGAGGGGAACCCTTTTGTCATTAATCAATTTTTCCCCTACTGTAGAACCTTTACCCACAATAAGAGTAAAAATTCCATCTGGTAGGTCATATCTCTTAAGTACATCATTTACAATTTTCATCGTGGCAATTGCAGTTAGAGGAGCAGAACTTGAAGGCTTCCATATCATTGTATCACCACAAACTGCTGCTATAAAGGAATTCCAAGCCCACACAGCAACAGGAAAATTAAATGAAGTTATAATTCCAATTGGTCCAAGTGGTAGCCACTGTTCATATAGCCTGTGATCTTCTCTCTCAGACTGAATAGTAAGCCCATACAATTGCCTTGAAAGACCAAGTGCAAAATCAGATATATCAATCATTTCCTGTACTTCACCTGTCCCTTCAGGTAAAATTTTTCCAACTTCAAGTGTTACAAGCTTTCCAAGATCTTCTTTACGTTTTCTAAGTTCATTCCCAATTTCTCTTACCATTTCACCCCTTTTTGGAGCGGGAATCTTTCTCCATTTCAAAAATGAATCGTGTGAAATTTCAAATAGTTTCTCATAATCTTCTTTAGTACCCATCGCAACCTTTGCTATTGGTTGGCCATCAATTGGAGAATAGGATGTAAGAATATCCCTTCCATCAACTTCAGCCCACTTATCAACTCCAAAACAAATTCCTGAATTTACTTCCCCAATATCAAATTTCCCAAGAATTTCCTTTACAAAACTTCTATCCAGTTCTGGCATATTTCCTCCTTATCTATTTAAATTTTTTAAATAATTTACAAGTTCATCAAAAGTGGTATCGTCAAGCCTGATGTTTCCCATATTTATCCTAAAGGCAAGTTTTTCATTAACCTCTGTAAGGGAAAACCAAAACTTCTTTTCACGCTCAACCTTTGCATACAAAGCCCTCATATCACAATTTTTATACTCAAAGGTTACAATTCCAAGTTCTGGAAATGAAAAGACATTAATACCATCTACTTTTTTAAGAAATTCTGCAAGTCTTGACGCATTATTTAATGCTCTTAGCACAAACTCCCGATATTTTTTTATACCGAAATAATTTATACCCATCCAAATTTTAAGGGCTCTAAAGGCACGGGAACCCTGGATTGAATATTCAAAGAAATTGGTATTTTTATCAAAATAAAAATCTGGAATTACATAATAACTATGGGTAAAAGAAAAATTTTTCTTTAACTTTTCTTTTTCTTTAAAAAGAACCACTCCGCTTTCAAGTGGTATAAAAAACCATTTGTGAGGATCAATTACCACCGAATCAGCATTTGAAATGCCTTTAAATTTTTCTAAATAATTTTCAAGTAAAAGTGCAGCTCCTCCATAGGCAGCATCTACATGAAACCAGCAATTATATTTTTTAGAAATTTCAGACAACTTATAAAGCGGGTCTATATTTCCAGTATTTGTTGTCCCGGCAATTCCTATAATACAACAGGGGATATATCCATTTTTTATATCCCTCTCAATTTTTTCCACAAGTTGAGACAGATTTATCTTAAAATTATTATCAACATCAATCAAAACCAAATTGTCAACGCCAACACCAATAATATCCATTGCTCTATCTATAGAATAGTGACGTTCCTTCGAAACATAAAACCTGAGGGGAGAAATGTTAAACAACCCACTATTTTTTATATATTTAGATTTTTCATTCCGAGCAGCCTTTAATCCAGTTAAGTTTCCTACAGATCCACCGCTAACAATGGTTCCAAAAAAATCCCCATCATATCTCACAAGCCCACCAAACCAATTTACTATAATCTCTTCCAAAAGTGTACCTATGGGAGATTGCTTATATAGGGAACAATTTTGATTTATCGAAGCCTTTAAAAGTTCTCCTAAAACTGAGGCAGGATTTGGAACAGGATTCATCATACCAAGGTATTTTTTAGAAGAAACTGGCATGGCATAAGGTAAAATTTTTTCCTTAAAAATAGTTTCAAAATATTTAAAATCTTTTCCCTCTTCCCCTATTGAAAGTACTTTTTTTAAATCCTCAATACTATTTTCTGGCAAGGGCAGGTTTTTATCCACATCAAGCCAATATTCTACTATTGTTTTTAAAAACCTTTCTCCTACTCTATAAAATTCCTCAAGGGATTCCTTTTGGAAGTAATTCTCCATTAAAAACCTTAACTAATTAAATATAAGATAAATAGTATTATTAATATTAAAAAATGTCAATTAAAGGAAAAAACATAAAACTCAAATTATTTTCTTATTTCTATGGGTAATTTTTTAGGGTTAATTTCAAACTCCACAACTTCAAATTCCCCAACTTTCTCTCCATTTTTAAAAACCTCAAATTTTGAAGGAATTTTTATGTTATCCATAACTTTAAAATTATTTATCTTTTTATCAACAAGCACTTTACCTGTTTTAGGGGACTCTTCAATGTAAGAAATACCTTCCAAAATCTTTTCATTTTTTCCACCACTGAAAAAGAAATCCAGGAATTCACCATCTTTAAATAACACCCTGATTGAATCAAATTTCTTATTTAAAAAGTTCCTTTTCCCGGTATACCAAACTTTAAAGTCTTTTTCTGGCGTCAAAGTTGAAATAAATATGGGATCTTTTTTGATGGAATCTAACAAATCCTTAATTTCTTCTTTAGAAAGATTTTTCCTCTTTCCCATGAACTCAGTATATCCTTTATTGTTTACCAAAATCGTCCTCATTTCACCCATCGGAAACCTTGTATCGATAAACGCCCTATCTGGAAAAACTTTGTAAGAAGTCATACTTATATTTGCGACTGAAGCATTATTCTGATAAATTTCACCTTTAACACTTTCCATATACCCCCAAACCTTTTGTCCAACAAAACCAAGAGAGACAAAGAGGTCTGATAAAATAGATTTTCCTTTTTTAAGATTTTCATCATTTGCACTTAAAATTTTGGTTTTAGGTAATGGAATGGATATATCAACTTTTGTAACTTTTCCAAATTTCTCCAGAGGTTTTTGAAGTTTATCACCCTTTCCAACAACAACAATTTTTAAATCATCTAAATGTATATATTTTTTAGCCACTCTATTTACATCTGAAATTTTAACATCCTTTATCTTGTCAAACAGCTTTGTATAAAAGTCCATAGGATAGCCCCAGAAGTCGAGTTCCATCTCTCTTCTCAAATAGTCAAAACCATTAGCAAACTCAAATACAAATGAATTTAGAAAAGACTTCTTAGCATCTTCAAGTTCTTTTTCCGAAACGTTATCCATCCTTATTTTTTTTATTTCTTCAAGGATTGAAGATATTGCATCAATAGTGGATGACGTTTTAGTTCCGCAGTAAACCATAAATACACCCGGATATTCAAAATTTGAAAAAATTCCGCCACCAACACTGTATGCCAGTCCCTTATTTGTTCTTATCCTTTGCATAAGTCTCGAAGAAAAAGAGTTGGTTCCTAAGATATTATCCATAACCAATATGGCAGCATAATCGGGATTATTCTTTAAAATGCCAAGATGCCCAATTCTTATGTTTGACTGGTTTACATCAGGTTTGTCAATAAGAAAAACTCCTTTTTTGTCATTACTTTTTACTGTAGGAATCTCTTCCTTTTCTCCCTTTTTATTCCAGCTTCCAAAAAGTGATTTCAAATCATTTTTAACCTCTTCAGTATCAAAATCCCCATATACTCCAATATAAATATTGCCTGGCACCACATAATTGTTATAAAAATTAACAAGATCGTTTCTATTTATATTGTTAAGATCAGAATATTCAATTTCTCTGGTCAATTTATTTTTCCCATAAATAACTTTTTTAAATTCCCTTGTGGCAACCTGTGATGGGTCATCATTCCTTCTGGAAATAAGTCCTTTTATCCTATTTTTTTCAACTTCAATTTTATCCTCTTCAAATGTTGGATTAAGAAGCATATAGGAAATTAACTCAAGTCCTTTTTTAAAATCTTCAGAAAGAAAATTACCATAAATCTCAGATTTGTCTTTACCAACATTAACTTCAATTGACGCTCCAAGTGAATCTATTACTTCATCAAATTTATCTGATGTATACTTTTTATTTCCACCATTTCTGAGCAAATCAAAAGTCACTGTTGCAAGCCCATATTTGTTTTCAGGAGATGCCACATCTCCTGCTTTTATATAAACAACGACCTTTACTTCGGGCAATGTTGCATCCTTTAATAAAAAGACTTTCATTCCATTCTTTAAAGTTGACACGTCAATATTTGGTTGAGATATCTTTTTAAGAGGTGGAAACTTTAGATTTTCCCATGGCTTCTCTCTATTTGAATAAACAAATAAAAAGGATGTCAATAAAATAAAATTTATTATCAAAAATTTAATTCCCATTTTCATAATCTCCTACTCCTAATTTTTTTTCCTTAAAATTCCCACAACCATATTTTCCTTTTTAAAAAATTCTTTTGCCACCCTCATTATATCTTCAGGGGTTACCTCATCTATTTTTTTAAGGGACAGAAATAAATTTTCCCATCCTCCACCTATGGTTTCGTAATATGCAAGGTTAAAAGCCATTTCCTGATCAGAATCAAGAGAGTTAATAAGAGATAACTTTTCTTTTTTCTTTACCTTGTCAAGTTCATCTAAAGAAACTTTTTCGTCCTTAAGCTTAAAGAGTTCCTTTAATATTAAATCTTTTAAATCATTAACACTTACACCATTTGAAGGTAGTGCATAAACAATATACAAATTTGGATATTTATTTCCGGGAAACCCTGAAAGGGTACCAACATAAATTGCTTTTTTTTCTTTTATAACTAATTTTTTATAAAGCCTTGAAGAATTTCCACCAGACAGAATGTCTGACATGGCATCAAATATGGTGCTGTCATTACTACTAAGAGCAGGTCTGTGAAACCCAAGAATAACAATAGGTTGAGCATTACTCTCAACTGTTATGGTTTTCTCTGCATTTTGAGGAGGTTCAGGTGTTATATATTCATTTGAAACATTACCTGAAGGTATTTTTTCAAAATATTTCTCTGCAAGCTTCTTTAATTCTTTTAAGGTTATATCTCCAACAACAGCAATTGTTATATTTTTTCCGCAATAATATTTTTTATGAAGCTTTCTCACTTCTTCTCTTGTGGCATGTTCAATATCAGACATAAAACCTATTGTGGGATGATGGTAAGGGTGAGCCTCAAATGCTGCACATTGAATTCTTTCCACCAAATTTCCAATGGGATTGCTTTCAACTCTCATTCTCCTTTCCTCTTCAATGACTTCCTTTTCCTTAAAAAATTCCCTCATAACAGGATTTAAAATTCTATCTGATTCCATATAAGCCCATAGCTCCGCTTTGTTAGATGGCAAATTTATAAAATAAGCCGTGTAATCTGCCGTTGTCTGCGCATTTGTCCCTTCAGCACCATTTTCATTTAAAATTCTCATGAATTCGTTGTTTACAACATATTTTTCAGCCTCTGTTTGCAGTTTTTTAAACTCTTCCTTTAATTTTGGAAGTCTATTTTCCTTCAAATTTTTATCGTTCCCATCTTCAATACTTAAAATTTCATTAAAAATCGCATCCATTCTGTCAAGAATTGGCTTTTCTTTTTTATAGTCAATTGTTCCTATTGTTTTAGTACCTTTAAATGCCATATGTTCAAAAACATGGGTAATTCCAGTCTCTCCCTCAGGCTCATTAACAGAACCAACATTTACAAGTGTTACAAAAGAGATAACCGGAACTTCATGTTTTTCAAAGAGTATAAATTTCATTCCATTCTTTAATTTAAAAGTTTTGACCCTATTTTTTACTTCATTTAAAGAACTAAAGAGAAAAAAGGTATTTAAAAATAGAAGTATAATAAAAAAGGTCAACTTAAATTTAAAATCCATGCTTACTCCTTATAAAATTTTTGTGCAAAATAAAAAGTATATTATAATTTCAGTTCAATTATAATCAAGGTAATTTATGAATATAGTTATACGCTCACCAAATTGGCTTGGAGACATTATAATGTCAATCCCCGCCATAAAAAGTTTAAAAAATAAATACCCCAATTCAAGAATCTTCATAGTCTGCAAGAAAGGTTTAGAAAAAATTTATACCTTTTTAAATGAAGTTGATAAAATTATACCTTATGAAAAAGGGGTAAATAACCTTATAAAAATTTCAAGACATTTAAGTAAAAAAAACATTGATATATTTGTCTCATTTCCAAATTCCTTTGAAAGCGCATTACTGGGATTTTTATCAAACATTCCCGTTAGAATTGGCTATTCTAAAGACATGAGATGCCCTATTCTTACCAGATGTGTGAAAAGGACACCTGAAATTTTAAACAAACACCACATCTTTTATTATTTAAATTTACTTATAAAAAGCAATTTTATAGAAGAAGAAATTACTGATATAAGGTTAAATAATTTTGAAAAATTGAAATCAATTACTGAAAAAACCTATGAAATTTTTTTTAAAAAAGAAAAAAAGATCAAAATAGGAATACATCCCGGTGCTGCTTATGGAAGAACAAAGATGTGGCCAATTGAGAATTATATCGAGCTAATTAAATTGATTTTAAAAAATTATGATTCTTCAATTTACTTAATTGGTAGTAAAAATGAGATGGAAATATCTTTAAAAATTAAAGAATCTATTTCAGACGTTAATATTTTAACTGGTAAAACTACTATAGATGAATTAGTCGGCGTTATTAATAACTTCGACCTATTTATATCAAATGATTC
Organism: Acidobacteriota bacterium; assembly: GCA_027040585.1. Taxonomy (GTDB): domain Bacteria; phylum Acidobacteriota; class JAAYUB01; order JAAYUB01; family JAMOQF01; genus JAMOQF01. Next base: position 11,902 of record JALULU010000308.1, read on the forward strand.
CGGTCCAATGCATCTTGCTGCATCACTTTCTATACCACAAATTGCAATTTTTGGATCAACTGATCCAGTAATTACATCTCCCTGGAATGAAAAAGCAAAAATAGTAAAGGGAATAACTCATTGCTCTCCCTGCTTCTTAAAAGAATGCCCCTTTAATACATTTGATTGTCTAAAAAAAACTAATCCCGAAATAGTTTTTAATCTGATTAAAGAATATTTAAATTAATCAGTTTTACCCTTTTTCTCAGTATTATTATTGTTTTTTACATTTTTGTTCTCACCATTATCAGTAAGAATCTCATTATTTTCAGTTTTCATACCAGTTTGTTTTCTTCCATAATCTGTAACATACCAGCCAGAGCCTTTAAACTGAAAGGCTGGAGCAGAAATCAATTTTTTTAATTCCCCACCACATTTAGGACATTTTTTCATGGGAGCATCATTTACTTTTTGTAAAAAATCGAAATGACTTCCACATGATATACACTCATATTCATAAATAGGCATTTAAAGTACCTCCATTATCTTAACTAAAAATAACAGCAAAATCTGTGCCTTTTAAAATAAAAAAAGGGGAGTAAAAACTCCCCTATAAATGAGAAATTTTACTCACTTTATATAATTAATCGTCAGATTCATAGTCAAGTGAATCCCAATCTGTTTCATCGTCAAAATCATCCCAATCATCTTCATCCCAGTCATCTTCATCCCAATCTTCTTCCTCATCCCACCACTCATCTTCATCCTCATCCCAGCTCTCATCCTCATCCATCCAATCATCATCTTCAATATCATCAAGATCATCATCCCAATCTTCTTCGTCCCATTCATCATCAGACATCTCAAATGTTACAAACAATGAAAACATATCCCTATCTAATCCTAAAATTTCCTTCTCCATTTCTTCCCTCAATTTAAAAAATATATTTCAAAAATGAAAGATTCACTGAAGTTTATCTCTTTCTAAGCCTTTCTATTGCAGCCCTCAGACTCAACCTCATCCTCTCAATAGAATCCGCAAGACTCTCAAGTTCATCTCCTGTTTTAATTGAAACCTCAACATCCATATCTCCCAAACTAATTCTATTTGCCGCATCTTTTATCTCTTCAATAGGTTTTGTAAACTTCCTTGCAAGGATAAATGTTATAATTAAAGCAAAAAGTATTGCCAAACCAATTACTAAAGCAACAACATTTCTCAAATATACTTCAATTCTTTTAAACCAACTCTGTTCAACATTTACTGAATAGACTCCAACAATTCTGTTTTCACTGTCTTTTATAGGAATATATTCACTTATAAAATCAACACCATTTATGGTTTCAGGTCCAATAAAAGGTTCACCTGTGCTTTTTAATGCAGAGTAAATTTTTTCAGGCAATTTTACACCAAGTGCTCTTCCAAATTTTCCACCTCTTGAAGACGCAATGGAAATATTATCCATATAAATCGTGGCAGCTCCTGATTTAAAACTCTTACCAAAAACCAACTCTTTGAATTTATCCACAAGATTGGTATCTTTATTTAAAACATCTCCGCCTAATAACATTCCATAAACTTTATTTTTATATACTATTGGGACAGCCACTTCTATTGAAAGGGCACTGTTGACACTTTTACCTGCACCAAGATCCAAAAAATTATCTAATTTTTCGAAAGATATAAAATCCCTTTCTAACTTTGTGGTACCATAAATTATTTTCTTAGATCTAAAGGCTTTACCACCAATGGAAGGCTCCATAGAATAAATGGATTCTCCCTTCTTAGAAGGATTATTAACCCTATATAAAACATTTCCCTTCTCATCTATTAAATCCAAGAAATCAAGTCCATTTTTAGCTTTAAAAACTGAAAAAACATTTTCAACTTCTTTAGAAGAAAATGTACTACTGCTATTAGTTGTAATATTTTGTTTATTTCCCTCTAAAACATCTATATATTTAAATTGGAGCGTTAAGACACTTAATTCTTCAAGATTTTTCTTTATATTATTCATCCTTAACTTATAAATTTTATTGGCTATATTGGAATAGGTAGAAATTTTATCTATTGAATCCTCATAGGTCTTCTGTGTAACAACAAACCAGATAACTCCTGCAACAACTAAAAGAGGAATGACAGTTGCAAAAAATGTTAATCCTAACAATTTTTTTCTGATGCTTAATTTCAATTTTACCTCTCCTTATATAAATTAAACGTTTTTTATTAAATCTAACATATCTTTCTGAAAATCTATCAACTTCTGAGGATCATTTACTTCTTTTGAAAGCATATCCACAAGATCAGGTAATTTTTCCTTTGGAAATGAGAACTTATCCTCTCCCAATTCTTTTATAGTATCATCAACTATTATCTCCGCAAGGGGTCCCACAATTTCAGCTAATCTCTGAGAAATTTTGGCGAATATATAGGGATCTACACCGCTTACAACGGACGGCTTTTCCTCTATTGATTCACCTGCAACCTCTATAAGCCCCGCACTATTGAGTTTTACAAAAACCTTACAGACATCAAGCATGTTTAATTCAACCTTTTCAGCTATATCTCTAACAGAATCTTTGCCATTAATATGCCTTAAGACATTCCACTCTAAAGCGTTTAATGAGATTTCTTTAGGAGAACCAGAAGTCATTTTGAAAACTACGTTAAAATCAGGGATAATTTTTGATATTTCTTCCCAATCCTCATCAATAAACTCAGCCTTATCCATTATTTCATTTGTAGGCCTACTAATTGTGGGATTTTTCACTGAAATATTTGGATAAAACACAAAAGTTCCTTCTCTAAATCCAAGAACATCATATAGAACCTGCTCACCATATGAATCATTTGTTTTAGCGTGAATAATATCTCCATTTAAAAAGTAGATGTCAGCATTTCTATCTTTAAATTGGAGAGAAAGTTTTCCTGTTCTCTTGTTGTGTCTTAATATTCTGAGGATATCAACCAACTTTAATTGGGCTAAATTTCCTCTTAATGTTTCATTATTCATTTAAAAACCTCTCTATTGAGATAATTCTCTAATTCTTTTAACATATTCTATCTCATCATTAGACAACTTATCTGGGGAAAGATTGCTTGAAAAAGAAATTGTAATTGGATCTTCAAGCTTTTTGTATTTTTTATTTGACACAAGATTTGCAATGGACACATTTAATGCCATTTTTAAATGAGATTTACTGAGTTTATCGCTTCCAACAACCACAAGAAAAACTTTTTCCACTCCAAGAGGTGAAGGAGCCTTTAATCCAAGATCATTGATTATATAAAGTTTCCCATCATTAAAGTCTGCATCAAGCCTGAGGATATTCTCACCAACTAACTCAAAAATTCCTAAGGCCTTCACAATGTACTGAAAAGACTCCTTGGTCAGGTTAGAAAAATCACTTACACTCTTAGGATATAAAATTTCACCTCTTCCACTAATCAGGTAACTTGAAATAACTCCAAAAACTTCATTTACTTCTTTAACTAAATTTTCATACATCTTATCCATAATTCACTCTCAAATATTATAATTCATCAATTTTTTTCTCTATATCATATTTTTCATAAAAAACAATATTTTTATCTGCAAGAGATTTCTTAGCGTTATTTTTAAATCCAGTTATATCAAACTTCCACTTTTTATCTTTAAATTTTCCAATGAGTTCTTCAAATAATTTAAAAACAGATATGACCAAATTTTCGTCCTCTTCTAAAGTGTTTATCTCAACTTTTCCATCTTTATATAAGAAATCTCCCAAAAAGGGATCTAACATGGGAAACTTATCAGCCAATTCCAGGCATGTTTCCCTGACCATAAGTTCAAATTCATTTTTATTGCTTCCTTTTACACTGTTTACGAAAATGTCAAACAACTCATTAAAAAATTCATCCTTTTCCTCTTTTGAAAAAGTCAAAGTCATCATTCCAGTTACTTCTGGGTCAAATTCAGTTTTATAAACATCAACTTTAGCACCAAGTTCTTTAGCGCCTTCAATTATACCATTGATAGCCTTCTCAGATGTTGTAAGTTCTTTCCCAAGCAGGGAAAGTAACCCATCCATAAGAATACCTTCCTGCATAAAAAGAAGTCCCACCCCAAGATTTTTATCAAATTGTACCTCAATAAAAAAGTCTCCTCCCTTTTTCTTAAACTTATCTATAATTGCTTCAATATTCTCACCACTTTTTAACACATCAGACTCAAAGGGTTTGCTATTAAGAAATAGCGTCAGATATATAATAGATTCAGGTGGCAATCTATAGGTAGATATCATCAATTCTTCAACTTCACTTAATTCATAGATATGGTTCAAAAAGTTTTTACCAAACTCAACATTTCCATCACCCCTTTTTATTCTAACAGCGGATATATTTCCAGAATCAATTAAAATCAAGCCATCAATATTTACACCTAATGCTTCAACAATTCCAGAAAAGCTATTTTTCTTTAAGTCCTCAACTAATTTCTTCAAATTGGTAAAGTTTGAACTTAAATCTTTATGAAGTGGTTCTCCCTTTGGAATTTTCATATCTCTACTCACTCATAAAATTGTTTATTTCAGATAATATTCTCGGTTCTATAATACTCAAACTTACATTAGCAACAAGAAAAACTCCTATAATATGACTGCCTTTATCCACAATTAGTAAAATTTTATCATCAAATGTAATTGTTGCCTTTTTAAAAAAGGAAAGATGTGTAGATTTTGAAGCCCTATTCATAAATATAGAAAAAAGCGAAAGAATATTTGAATAAAGCTGTACCTCCTCAAAATCGCTAAATCCCTCAGGAACAGCATTTTCTTTTTTAACAACGAGTGCCGCTATAACCTTATCAATACCCATAAGTGAACTAACAAGAGACCTATAAACTTCGCCTTGATTTGCCTGCGTTTCATCAAGGAGTCTCATACCTTCTAAAATCAATTCAGACCATTTAATATCATTGGTTCTAATATTCGTTTTAACCCCATCTTCTACTTTAAATTCTCCCTCAGTTATCCTTAAAGCTTTATAAACAGCATCTGGACCTGTGTAGTCTCCAAACTGCGCATGGGTTATTTCACCCCCTTCAAAATAGATAACCCCCATTTTACCCATATAATTAAAGGTAAGACGGGCAGTCTTCTTTTCAATACAGTTTAACTGAATTAAATTTACAATATTAAATTCTCTAAAATTTCCTATTAGTGCCATGGCCCTCTTCCAAATATAAAAATAGTTGAAAATAACAGTATCACAGAAAAATAAATATTGTCAAGAGTGAAAATTTTTATTTATCACCTTCCATCTTTTTTAGAAATTTTTCACTTCCACCTTCATATTCAGGGTATTCCGCAAGTATGTTTAAGTATAGATATTCCACATCCTCTATCCTTTTCTCATACTTTTCTTTTAACCTCATCTTACTTATATTTGTAAAAGTAGATAAAACACCTTTTCCATAGGAAAAAATTTTAGATAAATACCCTTTAAGTAAAGTAGAAAGTTTACCCTTTTCTGTAACCTCTGTCAAAAAGCCAAGTTCTTTCATCCGGTGCGCATTATAAACCTCTCCAAAAATCATCATGCGATAAGCATCTATCTTCCCAATTACATCCCCAAGCAAAAAACTTGAAATAAGAGGATATCTTCCACATTCTAAGTCTGTGAAAAGAAACCTTGAATTATCTGTTGCAATAACAATATCTCCAAATAAAAGTATATCTATACCGCTATTTTGCACCTTACCAGACACTGCAAATATTATAGGTTTTTCAAAATTTAATAGTTTTTCAATAAATGATTTAAAACTTTCAAAAATGGTAAATGTATTGATCTTTGTGTGTTTAGTGTAATCAAAGCCTGCAGAAAAAAATTTACCCACAGATGAAAATACAAGAGCCTTACATTCTTCCTTTGAAATTAAAAAATCCATTGCCTCATTTAACTCTGAAAACAACTCAAGTGTCAGAAAATTGTTTGGAGGATCGTTTAAAATTATATGTCCTAAATTCGATTTATACTCAAACTTAATCTTTTCTGCCATAAACCACCTCTTTTCACTTTATATTTTACATCATTTTGTTATAATTAAAAATTAAATTTTAGAGTCTTTTTATGTTTAAAATCACAAATATTAAAAGTTTAGACGAAAAATTTTACATCCTTAAGGTAAAAAGTGAAAAGAAACTAAATATTCTACCTGGCAACTTTTTCATGATAAAAACTAACAATTTCTCTTCTACTCCTCTTTTAAATAGGCCCTTTAGCGTGATGGATTATGTTAACAATGAAACATCTTTTTTGATAAAAGAAGTGGGTGTTGGCACAAAATTGTTAAAAAAGAAAAAGATAGGTGAAAAAATTCAACTTGAAGGCCCCTTTGGAAATTCCTTCTTAAATTTTTTGGAGAAAAACAAAAAAATTTATCTTTTTGGAGGTGGAACAGGTATTGCCCCCCTTTTTTTTCTCTCAAAAATTTTAAAAAATAAAGGATATGATTACACTTTAATTTATGGTGCAAAAAGTGAAAGTCAACTTGTACTTAAAAACAAAATTTTAAGTGAAGATATAAACGCAATATTTTTTACTGAGGATGGTTCGTATGGAGAAAAAGGGTTAGTTACTGATTATTTACCAAAAATAGAGGAAAACTCGCTAAATTTTTCCTGTGGACCAAATATTATGATGAAAAAAATTGAGGAAAATAAAAATAAAAGTAGTCATTTTGTCTCTTTAGAAAGTATAATGGCATGCGGTTTTGGGGTCTGCCTTGGTTGCGTTATTCCAACCTTAAAAAAGGGGTTTGAAAAATATCAAAGGGTGTGTAAAAATGGACCAATATTTGACGCATCTATTATTAACTGGAAAGAATTTTTGGGGGAAATTTAAATGGAAAAAAATCAAAAGATAAAAATCATTCTAATTTCAATCATCTTTGGAGTTCTCGTAATTTATATGATGTTTTCAAGTCTTAAAGAGACAACAGTTTACTACCACACTGTCTCTGAGGTTTTAAATAAGCAGATTCACGGAAACCCAGAAGGTATAAGGGTAAGCGGTGTTGTTAAGGAACACTCCATAAAGAAATTAAATGATACAAACAAATATTCATTTTCAATTCTTGATAATTCCACAAACAAGGAGTTGAAGGTTATTTATAAGGGAATAGTACCAGACAATTTTAAAGATGGTGCACCTGTTGTAGTTGAAGGAAAAATGAACTACAGTAAAAATATTTTCTATGCCACTACAATTTTATTAAAATGTCCATCCAAATATGAAAAGAAGGTAACAAAAAAGGGAGAGTAGGTAATGAATATTTCAACATTAGGTCAAATACTTGAATTTGGTTCATTTGTGGTACTCTTATATACACTCATCACACTTTTTATATATTTAAAGACCAAAAATAAAAAAATTTTAAAAAGCAGTATAAGGGGCTTTAAAGTCGCTTTTTTTTATATACTAATCTCAATAGTGCTATTGGTAATAGCCCTTGCAAAAAGCGACTTCTCCTTAAAATATGTTGCTGAATATACATCAAGGGAACTACCACTTTTCTATAAAATCACTGGTGTATGGGCAGGTCAGGCTGGTTCACTCCTCTTCTGGCTCTTTTTACAACTCACATATTCAATTATTTTCCTGAAAAAAATAAGCAAAAGAAAAATTGAATTAGTGCCATATTTTCTTATAATAACCACCCTGGCAAGTATATTTTTCAACTTTTTAATCTTAGTTTTTACTGATCCTTTTGCACCACTTGGTTTTCACATAGCAGATGGAAGGGGAATGAATCCACTACTTCAAAATATAGGTATGGTATTTCATCCCCCAACGCTCTATTTAGGATACGTTGGATTTATTGTTCCCTTTGCCTATGGTTTTAGTTTTTTACTCGGTAAGGAAGAGGAGAGTAGCTGGATATATGAGACAAGAAAGTGGACAATGATATCGTGGATATTTTTGACAATTGGGATTATTTTAGGAATGCAGTGGGCATATGTGGAGCTTGGATGGGGTGGATATTGGGGATGGGACCCTGTGGAAAATGCATCCCTCATTCCATGGCTTATTGCAACAGCATTTTTACATACACAAATTCTTGAGAATAGAAAGGGACTATTTAAAAAGTGGAATTTAATATACATACTCCTTACCTTTATACTCTGTGTATTTGGGACCTTTATAACAAGAAGTGGATTTATTGAATCGGTACACGCATTTACAAAATCCAAAATTGGATATTACTTTTTATTTTTCATGTTAACTTGTATACTAATCTCACTTGTAATTTTAATAATTAAGAGAGGCAAAGTTAAAAGTAACGGAAGTTTAAAAGGGCTTTTCTCCAAAGAAAACTTTTTAGTATATATAAATGCAACTCTAACTGGACTTGCAGTAGTTGTTTTTTGGGGTACAGTTTATCCAACAGTTAGTCTCGTTTTATTTAATAAAAAACTTTCAATAAAAGAGACATTTTTTAATAAGGCAGCAATCCCCTTTGCCATATTAATTTTAATTTTACTTGGAATATGTCAGATATTTGACTACAACATAAAAAACAGAAAGAAATATATGAAATATCTGACAATTTTTTTAGTTTTATCAATTTTAATAACAATTCCATTTTTAAAAGTAAACACAAAGCCAAAGTTTTTATTTTTACTTTTTGGTGAAATCTTTGCACTTTTTGGAATAATTTACTTTCTTTTTAGAAATCTAAAAAGACAGGGAATTAAATTTTTTACAAAAAATAGAAGAATAAGTGGGGCATTTTTTGTACATGTAGGTGTTATTTTCCTGATAATTGGAATAATAGGATCAGGCTTTTTTTCCCATAAAAAGGAATTTATTGTCAAAAAGGGGGATACCTTCAGTATGGGAAAATACAAATTCAAGTTTCAAAATTTCAGGATGTTCCAATCTGGTGAACTTGACATAATTGAAGCAGAATTAAAACTCTATGAAGGGAATAAATTTTTAACCACACTTCATCCACAAAAGCAGTTTCACAGAACCTTTCAACAGCCAATTTCTGAAGTTTCAATTCATATGACACCGTTAAAAGATGTCTATGTAATTTATGCTCCCCTTGATATAAAGGGTAAGGCTGATTTTCAGGTAATTTTTAATCCACTTATTTTCTGGATATGGCTTGGTGGAATATTTATGGTATTAGGCGGAATTTTGTCTCTATCTCAAAAAAATGAAAAGTTGGTGGGGGAATAAAATGGAAAGTTTTATAATTTTTATAATACTGCTTCTTACAACAACCTATATTTTTTATCCACTTTTTGAAGAAGAAAAAAATGATGGAAATTCTAAAAATAAGTAAATTACAAAAAAGTTTTGGTAAAAATAGGGTTTTAAAGGGAATTAATTTTTCCCTACTTGTAGGTGAATTTCTGACTATAATAGGTCCAAATGGTGCGGGAAAAACAACTCTTCTAAATTGCATATCCCAAAATATTAAGCAAGATGGTGGAAAAATAATTTTTAAGGGAAAAGAGGTATATGATAGGAGAAGTGATTTTAAAGAAAAAATAAACTACATTTCACACAATCTATTTATCTATGACCAGTTGACACCACCTGAAAACTTAACCTTTTTTAGAGATTTATACCACTTAGATATAAAAGAAAAGGAAATTGAAAATCTTTTAAAAAAAGTTGAGCTCTATAAATTTAGAAACAAAAAGGTTGCCACATTTTCAAGGGGAATGAAGCAAAGACTCACAATCTTAAGGGCAATACTTAACAATCCAGAGGTTATACTCCTTGATGAACCCTTTACGGGACTTGATATAAACGCAACTGAAATACTTTCAAATATGCTACTTGAACTTAAAAATAAAAAAAGAAGCATCCTTATGATAACCCACAATATAGAACAGGCAAAAAAGTTAAGCGATAGAATTTTAGGACTAAACAAAGGTAAAATACTATTTGAACTTAAGAGGGAAAATTTTGATAACATTGAAAAGTATCTGCTTAAAGGTTTTAAATAATGGGTAATTTTGCATTAAAAATTTTAAAAAAGGACATCTTAATTGAATTCAGGACAAAAACATCAATAATAAATTCTCTATTTTTTTCGTTTATTGTGCTGATAATTTTTAACTTCTCCTTTCATCCCGGTTCAAATTCAATAAAAGAGGCAACACCTGGTATATTCTGGATTGTAATATTTTTCTCAGGAATTTTAATCTTAAAGAGGATTTTTGAGATAGAGAGAAACAACAACTGTTTTGAGGCAATCCTTTTGGCACCCAACTCCTTCAATTCTGTATACATTGGAAAGATATTTTCCTCAACGGTTTTTATACTTATAATTGAGGCAATTGTTATACCCCTCTGGGTAATACTATTTAACATAACCTTTAACCACTCATTTTTAATTTTCATTCTGCTTGTTTTTCTCGTAAATGTTGGATTTATATCCCTTGGGGTAATACTGTCTGCAATAAGTTTAACCTTTGATTTAAAGGATGTAATTTTCTCAATAATATTTTTCCCACTTTTAATACCTCTTTTTATTGGGGCGGTTAAATCAAGTGAGTTTATAATTGAAAGTGGAAGTTTAGATGGACTTATTAAGTGGCTAAAACTTATAATTTCATTTGATATAATTTTTTTCTGGAGTGGCTATCTTCTTTTTAAATTTGTAATGGAGGAAAGATGAAAAAAATTCCAAAACTTGGTTTACTTACATTTTTACTCTTAATAATTTCACTTTACATGGTTTTTCTATATGCTCCCGAAGAAAAGGTAATGGGAGAAATACAGAGGATTTTTTACTTTCACGTGGCTTCTGCATGGCTTGCCCTTTTTGCGTATACTGTGACTTTCATATGTTCAATACTCTATCTCGTTAAAAAGGAAAGAAAATTTGATACAATTGCCCTCTCATCTGCTGAAATTGGAGTTTTCTTTACAACCTTTGTGCTTATAAGTGGCCCACTATGGGCAAGGCCCA
>JALULU010000309.1 GCA_027040585.1 Acidobacteriota bacterium
TCCATAGATAGCAAAAAGAGAAGCATACAATATGATTCCAAGGTACTGCTGCCGCAATTGGAGAATAAATTAAATATTTTAAAGACAGTGAACCTAAAAAAGATTGATACGCAAATAAACTTGATTAGGGAAGGAAATCTTAAAAAAATAGAGGAAAAAATAAAGTTTCTAAAGAGTATCACAATTCCCGCTTTAAAAGAGAAGATTGCTAAAAGCAGCCTGGAAATAAAAAAGAAGCTCAATGCCATTAAGAATATACAAAAAGGCGTTAACTCCATAAAACGGGCTCACCCAGCACTGGCAGCCATCGATACGATGTAGGCTGCAAATCTGCAAAACGATATAGACAGACTGAATATGAGGATAATAGATTTACAACTGCAGATTAAGCAAATCAATAAGCAAACGATACCTGACTTGGAAAAACAGAAGCAGCGGATTTTGGAGCAAACCATACCCAATTTGGAAGCCCAAAAGGAAAAATTACTGAAAGAAACTATCCCGTCTGTTGCGGGCAGTATTAAAAGGCTCGTTGAAATTACCATACCAACACTAAAAACCGAAATAAGTCTTCTTGAAATGTCAATAAATCCGCCGTATTTGGTAGGCACACATATTGTGGGCAGGATTTATACTCACGACTACCCGGTTAAACCTAAAAAGAAACTTATTGTTGTTGTGGCTATTATAACAGGCATAATATGTGGCATTTTCCTGGCTTTTTTCCTTGAATTTATAGGCAAGGAAGAAGATTAAAGAATAGTTCTTCTGGTTGAAGAGTAAATTGATGGTGGATTTATATCAAAAAGCTCTCGGATTCTCAATCTTTACACAGGGTGATACTATGCAGGAGCTAAAAAACGACATAAAAGATGCTATTTCTTATCATTTTGACAAAGAAAGTGGCATACCCAAAGTAATTCGCCTTTATATAGCGAAGGAGAAAGTGCTGGCTTATGTCTAAAATGCAAAGAGATATATCCGGTATGAAACTCGCAAAATTACTTGAACAGTTTGATTACAAAACCACAAGACAAAAGGGAAGCCATACTTAATGACCGAGCCGTAAGCACTAAAATTTTGAAATTCGAAATTAAAGGTAAGCTACTGTATATCCCCGTCAAAAAAGATTTACCCCCACAGAGTCAGCATATTCAAAAGTTCAAAATTCAAAATTCAAAATTTCTCATTCATTTGTTTACCCAAAACCCACCACCTTCTCACCCATTACCTACAACCCATCACCTTTTAAAGAATTAAAAATCCTCCTTGACTTTGATTGTTTTATTTCTACACTTGAACATAGATTGTGAATTAGAATAGAGGAGGGAGTACTATGGATAAAGAAATCATATTTGTTATAGATGAAGACCCGGAAGGAGGATTTACTGCAAAAGCACTCGGGCTCTCAATCTTTACACAGGGTGATACAATGCAGGAGCTAAAAAATAATATAAAAGATGCCCTTGCTTGCCATTTCGACGAAGAAAGTGACATACCCAAAGTAATTCGCCTTCATATGGTAAAAGAGGAAGTGCTGGCTTATGCCTAAAATCCAGAGAAACATATCCGGGCTAAAACTTGCAAAATTACTTGAACAGTTTGATTACA
>JALULU010000310.1 GCA_027040585.1 Acidobacteriota bacterium
ATCAAAGTGCATGGTTCTTACTGCTCTATTATAAACAAACCAATAATAAAACCATGAAGCAAGTGTGGAATTTAATAGTGCAAGAATAAACTCATAGCGAAAGTTGTTAGTTGTTAAAATGGTATTCATAACAGTGTCAAAAGATAAAAGTCCCTCCCTATCCAGAGTGGCTATTATAATTATCCTATCGTATGGGTTGCGGACATGTGCAACAATATTTTGAGAAACTATTTTAGGTTTATTCAGTTTTTTTATCTTAGAAAATGGTATGTATTGTTTCGAAACTTTATCTAATTCACCATATATAAGGTATTTAGAGATATTTTTCCCTCTTATAACTGGTATTCCATGTTCTGAAACTTTACTTTGTAGAGGTAAGCCTCTAAAAGTTCTTGAAATTTCAGATAGAAAAATGCTGTCTTCTTTCATTTTTTTAAAAATCTTCTCTTTATTTTTTGTTATGTAAATCGGTAGTATGTCCAGATCATTTATCTTTTCAGTAGTTGTTTTACCAAAGATATTTATTTCTTTGTTCCATCCTTCACCTATATAGAATGCATAATCATTATTGTTTGAGTTCCTGAATTTAGTAAATAAAACAATTATTTGTTCCAGTAAGACCTCTTCAAATGCTTCACTTACATCAACAACAATACAGAGTTGGTTTAATTCTGCAATAAGTTTTCTTGTCTTTTTCCAACCTTCGGAGAAGGACAGTGATTTTGGGACAATATAAGTTATAATTCCCGATTTTGTAGTAATATTTTGGGCAAGTTCGATAAAAAAAGATGCCGAGTTATTACGTCTATCATAAAATTTGTAAATACTTTTTAGTTTATCGAATAGTGGCTTTTCATAATTAGCCCCATACGGTGGATTTGCAATAACCACATCAAAACCACCTTTTTCATGGAATACTTCAGAAAAATATACTTCAAAATCAAATTCCTTGTGTCCTCTGGTAACTTTGCCTATTAATTCCTCAATCTGTTTTCTATATTTCTGCTTCTTTACTGGATTTGTTTCATTGAAATAAACTTGTTTTAACTCTTCAAGTTGATTGAATATTTTTTTATTTAATAGATTTTTTTCAACTCCTAAAAGTGAATTACCTTGAACAATCTTATAATCCAGATTGGGAAGAGGTTTTATCTGGGTTATATCCTCTTCATCTACAACAAGGGAGAGCCAGAGACGGAGTTTAGCAACTTCAACGGCACCAGCATCAATATCCACACCGTATAAAGAGTTTTCTATACATTCTCGTTTAAAATTGTAAGTAGAATGTAGCACAGACATTCTTGTCTGTGTGTTTACTCTTTCATTTTCACAGGCAGGAATGCCTGTGTTACAATGATCTCCACAGACAGTAATGTCTGTGTTACCTTGTGCAGGAATGCCTGTGTTACTCTGACTCTGATATATCCAATATCTATTCTCAGGTAGATTAGCTTTAATTGGGTTTTCATTAATGTATTTGATAAAGTGATAATATTGATCTTCACTTCTAACAATGTGGTCATAGGATTCTTCCATCCAGACTTTATTTCCTGTTTTTTTCAAGAATTTATTTATCTCTCTGGCGCTTGCTCCTTTCATTCCTTTTAAT
>JALULU010000311.1 GCA_027040585.1 Acidobacteriota bacterium
TCTTCCTGTAGATGGAGTAAAGGTGCAGAAATCGCATTTTCCATCTTTATTATAATCTCCAGGAACTGGAACTTTATCTGTTCCGCCACCCATATATCCAGAAATAAAGTTATTGTCAAAATTAGTAGAGGATTTTCTTACTGCCCATCTTCCATGTCCATTTTCATAAACCCCAAGATCAGTTATACCATCCCCATCATAGTCCCCAAGAACTACAAATTGTACACCTGAACCTAAATACTTATCTAAGTAGTCGCTTGGAGAAGAATGTGAATAATTGTTGGTTGATTTCAAGAAACAAAATCTTGACCAATCCTGCCTGTAAAACCCCATGTCAGCTTTTCCATCACCATCGATATCTCCAACAAGGGGCACATATCCATTTCCCCAGTAAACCTGTATAAAAGAACCATCAGAAGACTTTTTGATTACCCATCTACCATGGTTTGGCCTAAAAACAGCAAGGTCTGCCTTTCCATCACCATCATAATCTGCAGGTACAGGTATATAGTTTGCATGATAAGCAATTCCCATAGTTTTTGTAACAACTGTATATGAATTTGATGACTCTGCAATCTGCCATTCATTTGTATCAACCTGAAACACTGCTGGATCATCTATTCCATCACCATCAAAATCAGCCATACACGGTATGGAGTTGTCATCTCCTAAATAGAAGGAAAATGTTGAACCATCAGAACTTTTCTTACCAACAAATCTATGGAGTGAAGCATCCCAACTAATCATATCAGTATATCCATCACCATCAACATCACATTTTCCGGTTATAACCTTACCATAAACATTAAATGATGGAGTAGAAGTTGTGGCAGAAAGATTTGCAGGTCCACCATTTGAAGATGTCCACTTTGTGGAAAGCGAAAGGGCATGTGGTGCTGTGCTCCCTGAGGTATCAAACCCAAGTGTATACCCATTATAAAGATTTTTAGGCCTGAAACATATTGTTGCAACAAAGTAGTTAGCAGAGCCAGCACTCTCATCAGTTTGCGCATCCACAACAGTTACATAGCCATTAGCATGGTCTTTATCTGTTGCTGTAAAAGTGGAACTTCCTGAAAAATATTGATTGTCTCCTGTTTCAGCACCTAAATAGGTGAAATTATTTGAGTCAAATGTAAGGGGTATCACATATCCACCAAGGCCAACGCCGCTTTCAGTGATATTTACATAAACCCTTACAGACATCACACTACCATATAAAGGTGCTGTAGCTGAATAGCTTACTTCAGCACTTTGAGTTGGACTCCCCTGTGCCAATACAAAAAACCCCAGTAAAAAAATTGAGAATAAAATCACCAATAACTTTTTCATTTAAAAACCTCCAGATTAATTTTCTTCAAGCTATATAAGGTAAAAAATAACCCAAAATGGGTTCAACCTTTTTTAAAAATTATTACACTTTCTGCAGAGTATTTTCTCAACAATGGAAAAACTTTTAAAAGAATAAAATCAAACCAAAAAAGTAAAAATATAAAGGGCCTTATAAAAAAGGGATTTTTGTATCCAAAAATTCTTTTTACTGTTGAAAAAAGTGAAAGCTCAATAATTTTCACCTTCTGAAATTCCTTTCCAATCTCTCTTATATCC
>JALULU010000312.1 GCA_027040585.1 Acidobacteriota bacterium
TGATGAGAAAAATCCCATAATTGCAGATCCTTTGAGATTGTATGATTGCTCTTTAATTTCAGATGGGGCTGCTGCACTTGTGTTAACAAATAGGGAAAACGCAGAAAAGTTAAAAGATAAGATGGTTGAGATTACTGCTATGGAGTGCGCCACCGATTACCTTCCTCTATCAAAAAGACCAAATTATGAGTTTGCCGCTGGTAAAGTAGCAATTAAAAAGGCTTATGAAAAAGCAAGAATTACCGTTGATGATTTGGATTTTGCTGAGGTACACGATTGCTTTACCATTGCAGAAATTCTTGCTTACGAAGCTCTGGGAATAACAAAGGATGGGGAAGGGTATAAAGCCCTTGAAGAGGGTGTTGTTTATAAAGATGGAAAACTTCCCGTAAACCTTTCAGGTGGGTTAAAGGCAAAAGGCCATCCTGTCGGTGCCACTGGAGTTTCAATGGGGGTTATAGCGACAAGGCAGCTATTGGGTAATGCCATTGGACATCAATTAGATAACCCTGAAATAGGAATTACCTTCAACATAGGCGGTTCTGCTGCATCCAACTATGTTGGGGTTTATAAAAGGGTTAAATAATTTTTAAAATGTAAAAAATCGTTGCGGGGATTTCTCCCCGCTTTTTTTGTAATAATTAGCCATTTAATTTTTTAGGGAAAGTTTTTTAAGTATTGATGTTTCACATCGGGGACAGACCTCTACGAATTTTTCGAATTTTCCTATGGTAATTAACCATTTGATTTGTTGAAAGGAAATTTTTAAAGATTTAATCGAGGTCTGACCCCCATTTATCCCTTTTCATTAATTCTGACTACCTTATATAAATAAAGTGTTTCAAATGTTGTTTTTATCTTAAGTGGTTTTTCCTTTGAAAATTTTAGGTTGTAGGCGTTTAATATCCCCTCATAAAAAAGTGTTAAAACATCTCCCCTAATATTTAAATTTTCCTTTGCTGTTATTAAGTAATATCTGTTTCCCGGTTTTTTTAAAATCTCTTTTACCTTTTTTTCAAGTAATGACTTTGAGTTTGGAGATAGGAAATTATTTTTAACACATATAAATCGTACTTTTTTTGGAAAAAAGGGGATTACATAGGAAGTCGGTTCCCACGTTGTAAGGATTATTGTCTTACTGTCATTTTTTATGCCTGGCACTTTTGCCTCAAGATATTTCTTACCCCAATTGCACCTTCCAAAATCCATTGGATAAATTGTTATAGTCACAATTAAGAGTATTAAAGTCAGTAAAAGTGTGAAAATTTTCTTATTTTTGATTAAAATTTTTAAAATAAGCGCAATAAAAATTGGTGAAAGAAGTAAAAGTGCAGTTAAATACCTGTAAACTGAGAAAACTTCCTGCCATAAGATATATGAGAAGGGGAAAAAAAGTAAGAGAAAGACGTAATTTTTATTTAATTTCCCTTTTAATTTTTTTCTTGAAATTATCATAAAAACAATAAAAACGATGAGTAGTGTATAACATAGTGCAAGTCTTAAATCTCTAAAGAGTAATTCATTTACCAATCTTTGCTTTTTAGCAAAGTAAAAGGGGTAAAAAAAAGTTTCCATTAGATTTCTTGGAAAAAAATTGCTTCTTGCAATACTCACATTATCGTAATATGGCGATTTAAAAAATTTGTTAAAATATGGAAAAAATGGATTTTTAAAATTTGTCCAGAGTTTTAACATCCAATAACCGTGTATTAGTAAAAATCCTGAGAGAAATGAAAATCCACCGATAAGGAGTTTCTTAAATTTTTCTTTGGTAGAGTTTCCAAAAATTGGTAAAAGTATCAGAAAAGGAAGTCCATATATGAAGGTTGTAAGTTTAAAGCCAGACCCCACACCTAAAAGAAATGAAGATAGTAAAATTGTCTTTTGGGATTTATCCTTTGATTTAACTAAAAGATATAATCCCCAGAGTACAAAAATACTTACAATGTTATCATGATAAGATGTTCCAATTTCAGCTAAATTATTTACACTTAAAAAACCTGCAATTGCTATGAGAAATGAAATTATCTTTCTTATTTTATCCCTTTCATCAGGGAAAAGTTCATAGGAGATAAAAAATATTAAATAAAAGTTTAATCCCTGAATGGCACCGACGGCAAATCCGTAAATTATAGGATTTAGTAAAAACATAAGTATATAAAATGGTAAATCAAGTGATGGATCAAAATATGTTTGAAGTTGGGCAGGGGCAATGTCATAGTTGAGTCTATTATTTAAAAAACTATATGGATTGTAGATGTGATAATTTTTTAAATCCCAGTTGCAATCTTTTCCAGGAAATATTGAAAGCAACCCTGAAAATATTATGGAAAATATAAGTAGTTTCCATTTAAAATTTTTTCTTATCATAGATATATATTTTTTCAAATTTTTTAAACAAAAAAAACTATAATTTTTTTGAAAATGATTTATAATATTATTAACTGTGTGATGTTTGATATTAATTTAATTAGATATCGGGAGGTTAAGTTATGTCAGTAACCCTTTTATCGAGGCTGCAATTTGCAATTGCTACCTATTTTCATTTTCTTTTTGTGCCTCTTACACTTGGGTTAGTATGGTTGTTAGCTATTTATGAGACGAAGTACGTGAAAACTGGTGATGAGGATTATAAAAAACTGGCAAAATTCTGGGGAAAAATATTTCTCATTAATTTTGCCATTGGAATTGTTACAGGAATTACCCTTGAATTTCAATTTGGTACAAACTGGGCTAAGTATTCAGAATATGTGGGAGATGTTTTTGGATCATTGTTAGCAATTGAAGCCACCGCTGCCTTTTTCCTCGAATCTACATTTGTAGCAGTCTGGCTTTTTGGCTGGGAGAAACTTTCTAAAAAAGCACACCTTGTTTCAATCTGGCTTGTTGTACTTGCCTCAAATTTATCTGGGCTCTGGATTTTAATTGCCAATGCATGGATGCAGCATCCTGTTGGTTATGTGATCAAAAATGGTAGAGCTGAAATGAGTAATTTTGCAGCTGTTGTATTTAACCCAATAGCATGGCTCAAATTTTTGCATACAATTCCAGCTTCAATGACCCTTGCAGGCTTTTTTGTAATGGGCTTTAGTGGTTATCACATCCTTAAGAAAAACAATGTAGAACTATTTAAAAAAGCCTTTAGAATTGCTGCTACATTTACATTGATTGCTGCTCTTATTGTTGTGATAGTAGGGCATGAGCACGCTGCAGAGGTTTCAAAGGTGCAGCCCACAAAATTGGCTGCAATGGAATCACTCTGGAATACACAAAAAAGTGCTCCAATGTACCTATTTCTATGGCCTGATGCAAAAAATGAAAAAAATTCCTTTGAGATTTTGCCAATACCGGGAGCACTTAGTTTTCTTGCCTATCAATCTTTTAGTGCGGAAGTTAAGGGATTAAAAGCATTTCCAAAGGAAGATAGGCCCCCTGTCTTACCCACTTTTTTGAGTTTTAGATTAATGGTTGGACTTGGATTTCTCTTTATACTACTGGCATTTATTGCATTTTTAAAGAGAGATAAGATAGAGGAATATCCTAAATTTTTAAAGATATTGCTCTATGTAATTCCACTCCCCTATTTAGCAATAGAACTTGGATGGACTCTGGCGGAAGTTGGTAGACAACCCTGGATAGTTTACGGTCTTATGAAGGTTAAAAATGCTGTTTCGCCTACTATTACCTCTTCTCAAGTTCTTGTTTCTGTTATTGCTTTTACAGTGGTTTATACTTTACTTGGTATAGCTGCCTTTTATTTAATAATAAAAACGGCCAAAGAGGGTCCGAAAAATTAGGAGGTGATTATGTTCTGGCAAGTAATATGGTTTATTTTATGGGGAGTTTTATGGGCTGTTTATTTTATGTTGGATGGATTTGATTTAGGTCTTGGTACACTTATGCCATTCCTATCGAAGGAAGACACTGAAAGAAGGATACTATATAATGCCATGGGTCCATTCTGGGATGGAAATGAAGTTTGGCTGATAACTGCTGGTGGTGCAACCTTTGCAGCATTTCCCAAAACTTATGCAGTGATGTTTTCATCTCTATATTCACCACTTCTTTTAATCCTCTTTGCCCTCATTTTAAGAGGGGTTGCCTTTGAGTATAGAAGTAAATTGGAGGGAGATGGATGGAAAAAAATCTGGGATTGTTGCCTATTTATTGGAAGTTTTTTACCGGCTCTTCTCTTTGGTGTTGCCTTTGCCAATATATTTGAGGGAATACCCTTTGACAAAGCTGGGATGTATCACGGAAATATTTTAAAACTTCTAAATCCCTATGGTTTAGTGGGTGGAATATTTTTCTTACTTATTTTCATGATGCATGGGAGTTTGTGGCTTAGATTTAAAACTGAGGGAGAACTATCTGAAAAGGCAAAATCCATTGCAAATAAGTTGTGGGTACTTGTTTTAGTCTTTGCGCTTATCTTTTTGATTTATTCTAAATTTGCCACAAAGCTCTGGGATAACTACTTCAACCATCCATTTCTTTTTATACTCCCATTAATTGCTGTTGTCTCTTTGATTTTAGTTAAAGTATATCTTTCTAAAGATGAAAAGTTTAAACCATGGCTTTTTTCAGCACTTACAATTTTCTTTGCAACATACTGGGGAGTAGCAGGCCTCTTTCCAGATCTCTTTCCATCTTCAATTGATCCATCAGCAAGTTTAACAATCTATAATTCTTCATCCACAAAGTTAACACTTATAATAATGACAGTAGTTGCCCTAATCTTTGTCCCGGTTGTAATAGGGTATCAGTTCTGGGCATATAAGAAATTCTCACATGTTGTTACAAAGGAAGATTTAGAATATTAAATTTTAAGCCCCCAGACTTGGGGGCTTTTTTTGTTGGTGAAATAGGAATTGTAGGAATATTTTTGCTTAAGTCCTTTTGAAATTCTATTCCTTTTGTTTTATACTAAAAGTTAATAACGTAATAGTTTTTCTTTATTCTCAAAGTAATTTTTTGATTGATTGGAAATATGGGAAGTAAATCTAAAATTATAATTGGCGATAGTCGTAAGATGATAGAACTTGAGGAGAATTCTGTCCAGCTTGTGGTTACGTCCCCACCATATTGGTCTATAAAGAATTATAACGTTTTAAACCAGATTGGTTATGGGCAAAGCCTTCATGAGTACCTTAAAGATTTATATAGGGTGTGGAAGGAGTCCTATAGGGTTTTAGAACCTGGAAGAAGATTAGTTATAAACATTGGAGATCAATTTGCAAGAACCATTATTTATGGAAAATATAAAATTATTCCAATTCATTCTGAGATAATTGCCCAGTGTGAAGATATTGGATTTGATTATATGGGTTCTATAATCTGGCAGAAAAGAACCACAATGAATACCACAGGCGGTGCAAATGTTATGGGATCATATCCATATCCTCCAAATGGAATGGTTGAAATAGACTATGAACACATTATTATTTTTAAAAAACCTGGAAAAAGTAAAAAGATTCCTAAAGAGATTAAAGAAAAGTCTAAACTCACAAAGGAAGAATGGAAAGAGTATTTTTATGGACATTGGTATTTTGGCGGAGCAAGACAAATTAACCATCAGGCAATGTTTCCAGATGAATTGCCAAGAAGATTAATAAAGATGTTTACCTTTGTTGGTGAAACAGTTCTGGACCCATTTTTGGGAAGTGGGACTACGTTGAAAGTAGCGCTTGAATTAAATAGAAATGGTGTGGGTTATGAAATAAATGAAAAGTTTTTAGAAATTATAGAGAAAAAGGTCAAAATCAATGACAAAGATCTTTTTGGTAATAAAATTGAGATAATTAAAAGAGAGGAAAATATTGTCCCAGAAAAAATAGATTACATACCTAAAATAAAAGATGCTAAACCTGTTATTGAACCTGATAAACTGAAATTTGGCAAAGATAAATTTTATAAGGTAATTAATGTACTGGATAATGGTAAATTGAAATTGGATACAGGTTTGGTGGTTGGGTTAAGGGGGATTATAATTACATACCATAAAAAAACAATTTCCTATTTAAAGCAATATGTACTTAACAAAAAAGTATATCTTAAGTTTGATAAAGGATATTTTCCAGAGGGGGATTCCTTGGAAGCATATGTATATCTTAAAAACAAGATATTTGTTAATGCTTATTTGATTAAATCTGGATTGGCAGAAGTAAATAAAAGTTTAGATTTTGATTTAAAGGAGCGATTTTTTAAATTTGAAGCTAACTTTCAAAATTTTGTAAAAGTGGGAAAGCAGAGTATCGAAGAAAGCAAAAATGATTGAAAAAGGTGTTACTTATGGAGTTTAAAATAAATGTTGGTGAAATACGAAGACTTTTGGAAATAGAAAATCCAAATTTTCCCAAATATGCAACGCAAATACTTAATCTGGCCAATCAAAATGCTCAGGCAACAAGGCCTAAAGTAGTTGGACAAATGAGTGAGCTCATAAAAGAATTTACCGGTAAGACTTTGAAAGAGTGGGAAGAATGGTATTTGAAAAGATATCCAGATTCAATAGATAGAGCGACTAAGAAGATTCTGGAAATGGTAGATAACTTTAAAGATGTAGTTAATCAGATTGATGAATTTATGATTAGACAATGGGTAAGAGATCTGGTGATTGTAAAAACTTTTATAGGGCTTAGATTTCAGGAAGCTGTTTTAAAAAAAATTTCAGAGAAATTTAATACTTA
>JALULU010000313.1 GCA_027040585.1 Acidobacteriota bacterium
ACGGCACAAAACCGTATACGATAGTACCTAAAAAAAAGAAAGCTCTAAAGACGCCTTACGGTGTTTATAAAAAAGTAAGACATCCCGGAATAAAAGCAAACCCTTACCTTGAGAATGGTTTAAAAAATTACATAAGAAACGGCGGTTTTGATAAAGCTGTAAAAAAAGCCGGCTTTAAAGAGGAAGTTATAAAAGAGCTTAAGTTGGATAAGTTTAAAGAGATGATTGGGAGATAAATAATGGATAATACATTTAATTTAAAAAAAGAAATTAAAAAACTTGGTTTATCACAAAAAGAATTTGCACAAATTGCAGGAATACATCCAAATACCATTACTCAATGGATAAACGGTAATAGAGAAATGCCGGAATGGATTGTAAAATTTATAGAATACTACAAAAAAGCTAAACTTCTTGATGAAATAGACAGTAAACTACAAGAGTTAAAAAACACTCAATGAATGAAAAATACTTGACAATTTAAACTCATAGTGTTATAATTCGTCCTATAAAATCACTCAAGGAGTTAAAATATGGGACAAATTATCTCAATTAACACAGCGGTTATCGGAGAAGAGGAAGTTAATTCAGTAAATGCAAGAGATTTGTATACTGCATTAGAAATAAAGAAAGATTTTTCAGAATGGATTAAAACACAAATTAAATCTTTAAATTTGGAAAAAAATATCGACTTTATTGCAACTCCCCTTAAAAGGGGAATTGCAAATGGTGGTTATAAAACAATTATTGAATACATCCTAACAATAGATGCTGCAAAACATATCGCTATGGCAAGTCGAACTAAAAAGGGTAAAGAAGTTCGAGCCTATTTTATAGAGGTAGAGAAAAATTTCAAGATAGGTATAGGTCAGTATAAAGCCCTAAAAGATGAAAAGTTGAGGCTTGAAAGAAAATATTACCGGCAACTAGAAATATCAAATAAACTGTTGCTTGAAAAATTGGAAAAAAAGGATATAGTTAAAAAGCAATTAATAGTAAGAAAAGAGTGGAATAGCGAAGATGAGCAAAGACTTATCGAGCTTGTTGAACTTGGATATGCTGCAAAAGATATTGCAAAGGAGTTAGACAGAACTCCTGATTCTATTAGAAGTAGAAAACATTATCTTATAAAAAAAGGAGTGTTAAGATGAGCACTCCAAACCCAATACCCACTCTTATATCGACTTCAGATAAGCTCTATCCTATATCTTTAAAAGTAGCGGCGGTAAGTGCGGCTTTAAATGCATGGGATGAAAAAATAGTACCTATAGAGAGAGATATATTGAGCGGACTTGGTTTATACCTGCAAGAGATAGAGGAGGATTTGGACGCCATTATCGATGAATTGGAAAAAGAGGGGATGAAGGAGTAAGTCCTCACCCCTGTATCCTAAAACACCCAAACTCCCCCGCTTCTTTTTTTCTTTATCCCACTCTCAAGTGAACTAGAAGCCAAAGCTAAAGCCCAGTATCTATCGGCATGTCCGTATGAATTTCTCTCACTATCATACAGAAAGCCTCTAGCTCCAGCTTTTCTTTTTATAGAGTGGATGTCTGCGATAAGTAGTGGATCATTTGGTATGGTGA
>JALULU010000314.1 GCA_027040585.1 Acidobacteriota bacterium
TTTTCATATTTTCCCATTTTAAAATAACACATTCCAATCAACCTGTGGGCAAATTCCCAGTCTGGATATCTATTTGAATATGGAATCATTATCCGAAGTGCCCCTTGATAATCACCATTCCTATATTTTACAACAGCATCCTTATAATCAGTTGCCGTTATAAAAACATTTAAGCTAAAAAAAAGCAGAAGTAAGATTAATGTCAATCTTGAAAATATTCTTTCCATTGCTTTATTTCTTCCTCTGTTGGAATAGAGATATTCTTCACCCCTATTTGTTTTAATAAATCTAAAATGGTTACAGTTTTTTGGAAATCAACATCATCATCAGTTCTAATAACGACAGGTTTTCTAAACTTCGTCTCCTCCATTTTTTTTTGGATATAACCTGAAATTTCATCTAAAGAGTTAAATTTCTTAAAATCCACATAATATCCATCGGATTTAATATGTATATAAATAGACTCCTCTGGCTTAATTACAGAAGTCTTTTCTTTTTTTGGTATACCATACTCTATTCCTTTATTTGCAGTGAAAACAGTTGTAAGCATGAAAAAAACTATTAACAAAAAGGCAATATCAGCCATTGATGCAGTTGGTATTTCAGCTTCTTCCCTGTATCTTCTTAAAAAACTTTTCATTTTTTTATTTTTTGCTCCGTAAGAATTGCTATATTTCTAACTTTATTATCCACAAGAATTTGATATATCCTGCCAAAATTTTTGTAGGGAGAAAATCTATCGCACTTTATTATGAATTCTTTAAAAGGATTCCTTGTTACTATATTCTCAACTTTATCATTTAATTCAGAATATGACATAACGGGCACACTTTCATGTATTCCATCTGAAAGTCTCATTTGCCCATCCTTAGTTATGGCAATAATTGCAGCATTTTTTTCAACGAGTTTCCTCACAGTTGAAGATGGTAAAAACACAGTAGTCCTATCAACAGAAAATGTGGTTGAATATATGAAAAATACTATGAGCAAAAAGGCAATATCCGCCATGGACGCCGTTGGAATAACTGCCTTTAATTTTTTTGTTTTATATCCAAAAATCATTTTTCTTTTTTATCTTCTTTTTCTTCAATCTCTGAAAAAATTTCAAGTAACATTGCTGAGGATGTTTCCATTAGCAGTGTAAAATTATTTAATTTATTAGAAAAATAGTTATAGGCAAACTGAATAGGAAAGGCGATTATAAGCCCAGCAGCAGTTGTAATCAGTGCTTGAGATATACCTGCAGCCACAAGTCTCGGGTCAGTAAAACTCTGAAGAGATAAAACCTTAAATGAATTAATCATTCCTGTAACAGTTCCCAAAAATCCAAGTAGTGGCGCAATATTTGCAATTGTGGCAAGTACCCATAGCCCCCTTTCAAGTTTTGAAACTTCATGCAAAGCCACACTTTCAATAGCCCTTAAAATCTCTTCATGCCCCTTTCCAAACCTCAAAATCCCTGCTTTTATAATATTGCCAAGGGGACCTCCATATTGGGAAGCTGCATCTATTGCAGCCTTTAGATCTCCCATAAGGATTTTATCCCTTACAAAGGTAAAAATAAGATTTATATCCATAGGCAA
>JALULU010000315.1 GCA_027040585.1 Acidobacteriota bacterium
ATCTGAAAACTCTTTCCCATAACATCTTACATTCATAAAAGCAGCACCACCAACACTTCCAGGAAGTCCATAAAACTCTTCAAGTCCTGAAAGCCCATACTCTTTACAAAAGATTATTAGGTCTTTAATAGCTGCACCACACTGAGCCTTTAAAATAACTTCATTCTCATTCTCTTTAAAAATCAAAATCCTTTTTAATTTTTTGGTATGTAATATTGCCCCCCTAAAGCCACCATCTGAAATCAAAAGATTTGAGCCCCCACCCAAAACAAAAAAGGGAATATTTTTATCATTTACTTTTTTAAAAAACTCTAACACATCCTTTAACTGTTCTGGACTAAAAAAATAATCACATTTCCCACCTATCTTAAAGGTAGAATAATCCCTTAAAACTTTTCCTTTCTCAAATTGCATGTTAAATTCTCTACCTATTTATATCCTATTGCAGTATATCCAACCCAGTGGTGTAAATTACATATTGCAGTTAATCCTATTCCTATATTTTCATCCAATAGTTTACCAAATGTATAACTATCACCATATCTTAAAAAGTACCCTTTAAGGGGTTTTCCAGTTAAATTTTTCTTAATTAAATTTACACACCTCAAACCATATGGCACTGAAAAGCATCCACACCAGGTAATTTTATAGGGCCAATCCACCTTATTACTCCAGACCATATTGGTAAATCTTTTTATATTGTCATCGCTTATATTACCTGACAGGATATTCTGAGAGATGTACAAATCATCTTTTACAGCCCTTTCATGCCCATAATAACAACAGCCATAGGGGGCATAGTGGTGTTTTCCCCAATCCCAATCACCATAGTGGACTGAATCAGAAGATGTTACAAAGGCTATATCTTCACCCAATTTTAAGCCCTTCTTTTTTATAATTTCAGTAAAAACCTGAGACAACTTTTTGGTGGAAGTGATGAGGTCATTATAACTTAATACAGGAATATAAATTGGTACAATCTCAACATTTCTATTGTAATATTGAATAAATGGAAGTAGTGCCTCTATTGAGTGCTCACCTTTAACCACATCATTATTTACTACGTAGTAATCCTTCCCCAATTTTTTCTCAATTTCTTCCCTTAAAGGAGATATCTTTATATTCCCATATACACCATAGTAATATGGAAAGGTTCCAAAAATAAGTTTTTTTGTAAGGTGTTTTCTCCTGGCTGAGTGGGTAACTCCAAAAATAACAATTGTCTTAGCCCTTAAATTCCTTAAAACGTTGTAATAAACCCTACCTGCATAGAGATGGTCATCGTGGGGACATATTCCATAAATCCATCTGACGTTTTCAGGAAGTCCATAATCCTTTAATTTTTTATTTAAGTTTGCATCTTCAAGTTGTTTAGCTTTAGCTATAATCTTTTCAATTTGAAAGGATTTATAGCAAAATCCAACTCTATCAACGGGGTATCTAACCTGAGCAAAAAGAAATGTAAAAACAAGTGAAACCATTAAACTTAAAAATATAAACTTCTTCATTTTAACCTCCAAATATTACAATCAATCACATAAAATAATATCAGAAAAAATGGTGCCAGGAAAAAATTTTTT
>JALULU010000316.1 GCA_027040585.1 Acidobacteriota bacterium
GAATTATTTACAGTCCCGATAGTTTTCCATATGTTACATGTCCTTTATTTCGCCTTCATTAGCTATAAATTTTCTTGTATTTAAATCGACAAAATAGTATTTCTTTTTTCTTACAATTCCACCTATATCATACCCAGCTTTTTTCTCCCAATAGCCTAATTCATATTTATCTGTAATTTCTAAAGCTTTTAAACCTTTAACACTTTTGTAGGCAAGTAAATGAAAATTATAAAATCTTAATGGGAAGCCTTGTTCTAATGTCAATGGTTTACCATCTGCACTATGAATAATCATAGCATCATTTGCCAAAGCATCATCTAATTTTACTGTAGTATCGTAAGACGCTTTATCTGCATTGCCAATACTTTCTTGTTTTAAGTACATTCCTTTTTTAGGTTTAATATTTAAATATTTAAACAGTTCTTTTAAGTATGTACCGCTCCAAGTTCTTCTAATACTCCAATTACAAACACATACCATTCTTCTGCTAATAGTGCTTTGAGGGAGTTTCATTATATCTTCATAGCTTAGTTCATATCTATTTTCGTTGAATAAAATTGTAAGTTTCCAATTATTTATATCAAAATTTTTAGGAGGTTCTTCGAAAAGTACCATTACTTTTATTAATATTTATTACACATCTAACTGTGAAAAGATTATCTCTAATTGTTGCTAAATAACTATCTCTGGCACTACATCTCATATAATCTTCATCATGTAGCCCACTGCCACCTCTGGCAATTCTAATTTGACTATTATTAATATAGCAAGGATTATTATAGGTTTTATCCCAACTGTAATTATCACTTGCATTATCTAGGCACCATTCAAAGAAATTACCTGCCATATCTAAACAACCCCAAGGAGAAACATTCTCTTTATATTGATTTGCTAAAGTTGGTTCTCTATCTAAATTTGCCATACAGCCTGGTGCAAAATTAGCTTTATCCAAGGTAGCTTCTGCATTGCCCCAAGGGTATAAGTTATCACTATCTCCTTTTGCGGCATATTCCCATTGTGCTTCTGTAGGTAGTTCTTTTCCAGCATAAGTGGCATATGCTTTTGCTTCATACCAAGATATACCAGTTACTGGATGGTCTGCTCTGTTCCACTTACTATCTTCCCAATAGCAAGGTTGTGTTATATTATTTGTCTTAATAAAGTCCCATCCATCCTTGCACCAATAGGATTTATTGCTATATCCACCATCTTCGATAAATTTTTTAAAATCTCTATTTGTAACAGGTTCAACATCTATATAATAGGGTGATAAAATCACCTTTCTAAGTGGTAATTCATCTTCACTATAGTTGCCCCCCATAACAAATGGTTTAGGTTCAATATAAATCATCTTTCTATTCATCTTAACAATCCTATACTACCAACTAACTTATTTACAAGTTTTTTAGAGCCATAAATTGCAACTCCTAAATACTCAAGTTCATCTTGAGAAGTTGTGCTAAGAAGCTCTGAATAATCATCGTAAGTTTTAGTTTTTTGAGCAACATTTGTAAAATCTACGACAATACATTCGTTAAATTTATCATCAAATAGTTTCTCTCTTAGCTCTTTTAATT
>JALULU010000317.1 GCA_027040585.1 Acidobacteriota bacterium
GCTGGCGCTTATGATGCAAAAACAGGAGAATATGTAACAGTTAGGAGTGATGATTACAAAGGTAAGTGGACAGTTGTTTGCTTTTACCCTGCAGATTTTACCTTTGTATGTCCAACTGAAATTGCTGCAATGAATGCTGCACTACCATTTTTAGAAAAGTTAGGTGTAAAGGTTTTAGCGGTGTCAACTGATACTAAATATTCTCACAAGAGATTTGTTGAGACAGAACCTTTACTGAAAGATTTAAAACTTAGAATTGCTGAAGATCCAACTGGTGAAGTTTCCAGAAAGTTTGGAGTTATGATTGAAGGTGCCGGGCTTGCTTTAAGGGGTAGATTTTTAATCAATCCAGATGGAATTATTGTTGCAGAAGAAGTTCAAGCACCACCTGT
This sequence comes from Acidobacteriota bacterium, assembly GCA_027040585.1. GTDB lineage: Bacteria > Acidobacteriota > JAAYUB01 > JAAYUB01 > JAMOQF01 > JAMOQF01. Next base: position 393 of record JALULU010000317.1, read on the forward strand.
TGGAAGAAGTGTTAAGGAATTTTTAAGACAGATAATTGCACATCAGCACTCACATAAAAGTGGTGAGGTATGCCCTGCTAATTGGAGACCTGGTAAAAAGACATTGCCAGTTAATACCGATGAAGTTCCCCTTACTGGAAATGTTGGAAAGTATGTAACCATAAACGACCTTGTTGATGAAGAAGATGTGAAAGAAATGGAAAAATTAGTTAACGATTTTTTAGGTTAGTTAACCACTAAAAGGGGGAGGGACAGGGCTAATTTTTTAGGTCTGTCCCTTTATTTTAAATTTTAGGAGTTTGCTCTTTGAAAGAATGTGTGATATTTTTAATTTTTCTTTTAAAAAAGGAGATAATAAGTGGGATTAACTATAGGTTATATACTCCTTGGACTTATAGCAGGTGTAGCAAGTGGACTTGTTGGGATAGGTGGTGGGATAATAATTGTTCCTGCACTTGTATTTATTTTTAAATTTTCGCAACATCAGGCGCAGGGTACAACCCTTGCTTTAATGATTCCACCAATAGGAATTCTTGCTGCTTGGACCTACTTTAAAGAAGGTTATGTAGACATAAGAGTTGCCATTCTGGTATGTATTGGTTTTGTTGTTGGTGGATATTTTGGAGCTAAAATTGCTTCGATTATACCAGATCTAATGCTTGAGAAAATTTTTGGCACTGTACTTGTGATTACTGGACTTTATATGATTTTCTGGAAGTAAATTTATTTTTTAATTTCTTCCTCTAACGCTTTTAGAACCTCTTCAACGTGTCCCTTTACCTTAACTTTTTTCCACTCTTTTCTTATGTTTCCTTCTGGATCTATCAGGAAAGTTGATCTTATTGTTCCAAAATACTCTTTACCGTACATTTTCTTTTTGCCCCATGTTCCATATGCTTCGTGAACCTTATGCTCAGGATCGCTTAACAGGGTAATATTTAAATTGTGCTTTTCAGAAAATCTTTGATGGCTTTTTTCTGAATCTTTACTGATTCCAACAATTTCTGCACCTAACTTTTTAAATTCTTCTTTTTTTTCAGTAAAACCAATTGCTTCTCTGGTGCAACCACTTGTATTGTCTTTTGGGTAAAAATATAGAATCAGCCATTTTCCTTTAAAGTCGTCCAAAGATACAACATTTCCATCTTTATCATTTAAGGAAAAAAAAGGTGCTTTATTCATATTATTTATCCTTTTAAAAGATTGAAATTTATTATATCATTTCTCATACGAGAATTGTTTTAAAAATTATTAACAGTAAATTTTTGGAGGTAATTATGAAAAAATATAGATGTACAGTTTGTGGTTATGTTTATGATCCGGCAGCTGGAGATCCCGACAGTGGTATTGAACCGGGAACTCCTTTTGAAGAAATACCCGATGATTGGGTTTGTCCAATTTGTGGTGTAAGTAAAGAAGATTTTGAAGAAGTGGAGGAATAACTATGGCTAAAAGACCACTAAATAATAGGGTTTTTGAAGTTGGAGTAATAGATTGGGATAGGCAGATATTCGATGAGTTAATACCCCTTCCAAATGGTACAAGTTACAATTCCTATTTAATTTTTGGTGGTGAAAAAATTGCTCTGGTTGATACCGTAGACCCAGCTAAAAGAGATATTTTGTTTTCTAATTTAGAGGATGCTGGTGTTACTAAAATTGACTATGTGATTTCAAATCACGCTGAACAGGACCATTCGGGCTCCATACCATTTGTTCTTGAAAAATTTCCTGAGGCTAAAGTTGTTACAAATGAGAAGTGTAAGGGATTTTTAAAGGATTTGCTGCTAATTCCCGATGAGAAATTTTTAGTGGTCTCAGACGGTGAAGAACTCTCACTTGGTGATGTTAAATTAAAATTTCTCCTTACCCCCTGGGTGCATTGGCCTGAGACCATGGTTACATATTTAGTTGAGGATAAGATACTTTTTTCCTGTGATTTTTTTGGTTCTCACAGGGCAGCGAGTCATCTCTTTGTTGAAGATAAATATAAGGTTATTGAGGAGGCAAAGAGATATTATGCCGAGATAATGATGCCCTTTAGGGCGCAGATCAGGAAAAATATTGAAAAGATTTCTTCACTTGAAATTGATATGATTGCCCCAAGCCATGGACCTGTTTACCCAGATCCAGAATTGATTATTGAAGCATACAAAGATTGGATATCAGATAGGGTGAAGAAAAAAGTTTTAATCCCCTATGTTTCAATGCATGGAAGCACTGAGGCGATTGTGAATTTTCTTGTGGATAAATTTATTGAAGCAGGAATTGAGGTAATACCCCTTAATTTGCCAAAAACTGATATAGGTGTTCTTGCAATGGAGTTGGTTGATGCATCAACTGTGATATTTGCAGCTCCTTATGTTCTTGCTGGTGCTCATCCAGCAGTGGTTTATGCTGCATATCTTACAAATGCCTTGAGGCCAAAGACAAAATTTATTTCAATTGTCTCTTCCTACGGTTGGGGTGGAAAGGGAATTGACCAGATAAAGGGATTACTCCCAAATTTAAAGGCTGAAATTGTAGATACCTTGATGATTAAGGGACATCCAAAGGATGAAGATTTTAAAGGGCTGGATGAGCTTGTAAAAAAGATTTTAGATAAAAACAACAATTTATAAATTTTAGGAGGATAAAATGTTAAAAAATAAAATGAAAGAAGCACTTAACAAGCAGATTAATGAAGAGTTTTACTCTGCTTATCTCTATCTTGCAATGTCTGCATATTTTGAGTCCACAGGGCTTAAAGGATTTGCAAATTGGATGATGGTTCAGTACAAAGAGGAAATGGATCACGCCATGAAATTTTATAGATATATTCTCTCTCATGGTGAAGATGTAAAACTTATGGCAATTAAAGAACCGCCAAATAAATGGAAATCTCCACTTCATGCATTTGAAGAGACCCTTAAACATGAACAACACATAACAAAGTGTATGAATGACCTTGTGGATATTGCTGAAGAATTAAAGGATAGGGCTACATACAATTTCTTACAGTGGTTTATAGATGAGCAAGTTGAGGAAGAGGAAAATGACAGAGAAATAATTGATAGATTAAAACTCATAGAGGGCAGCAAACATGGACTTTTTATGTTAGATAAAGATTTAGCACAGAGGCAATACACACCTGATACTGGTGAATAGGAGGTGTTTAGATGACAAATGAAGAAAAAGTCTTGGATGCATTTTTAAAGGCTGATAAAGAATTAAGACCCGGTGATGTTGCTGAGATGACTGGAATAGATAAAAAAGAAGTTTCAAAGATAATAAGTAAATTAAAAAAAGAGGGGAAAGTTTTCAGTCCTAAAAGATGCTACTATGCCGCAAAAAAATAAAAGACTTGATAATCAGGCAAATTTAATGTAAAATTGATTTTGATTCAAATGCGTTTTTTTTGCAAAGAGGAGGGAATTTTGAAAAATACAAAACAGAGAGAGGTCATCTTAGGTGTCATAGATAAGATGAAAAGAGAAAAACTTCACTACAAAGTTGAGGATGTCTACCTTTATCTTAAAAGTCAGGGATATTCTATAAATTTATCTACAATTTATAGAAATTTTAATGATTTTGTGGAGAAGGGTTTACTTTTAAAATTTATTCTATCTGATGGAACAGCAGTTTTCGATGCCAATGTCTTTGAACATGCACATTTTAAATGTTTAAAATGTGGCAAGATAGAAGACCTCAGTTTTAAAAATATGGGGATTAATTTTAAAAAAGAAACTCTTGAAAGTAAGGGATATAATTTAAAAAATATCTCTGTATTGGTAGAGGGTTTATGTAGTGATTGTTTTAAAAAGAATTAAAAATTTAATTTAAGGAGGAAAAAATGGCTAAAAGAAGAGAAGTTTATATCTGTAAAAAATGTGGAAATATTGTGGAAGTTTTACATGGTGGAGCAGGAAAATTAACCTGTTGTGGTGAGGAAATGGTTTTGTTTGAAGAAAAAACTGCCGATACTTCCACAGAAAAACATGTGCCTTTTATAAAGAGGGAAGGAAATAAGTATGTTGTTTTAATTGGTGAAAATGCTCTACATCCAATGGAAGAAAAGCACTACATTGAATGGATTGAGCTTGTTGTAGATGGTGCAGTTTACAGAAGATTTTTAAATCCGGGAGATAAGCCAGAGGCAATTTTTGAGGTACCAGAGGGAAAAGAAGTCTTTGCAAGGGAATACTGTAATATTCATGGACTCTGGAGAGGAGAACTTTAAGGAGGTTTTTTATGGGTAAAAGTTTAAAGGGAACAAAAACTGAAAAGAATTTATTAACTGCTTTTGCAGGAGAATCTCAGGCAAGGAATAGATATGACTATTTTGCATCACAGGCAAAAAAGGAAGGTTATGTTCAGATTTCTAAAATATTTTCTGAAACAGCTTTAAATGAAAAGGAACACGCAAAAAGACTTTTTAAATTCCTTGAAGGTGGTGAAGTAGAGATTTCAGCCTCATTTCCAGCAGGTAAAATTGGAACAACAGCTGAGAATCTCAAATCTGCAGCTGAAGGTGAAAACTATGAACACTCAAAAATGTATCCTGAGTTTGCAAAACTTGCCCAGGAAGAGGGATTTAATGAAATAGCTGCTGTTTTTAGAGCGATAGCAAAGGCTGAGGTAGGACATGAGGCAAGGTTTTTAAAACTACTTGAAAATATTGAAAAGGATAAAGTATTTAAGAGAGAAGGTAAGGTGAGATGGAGATGTAGTAATTGTGGATATATTCACGAGGGACCAGAACCACCTGAAAAATGCCCTGCCTGTGCCCACCCAAAAGCATATTTTGAATTGCTTGTTGAAAATTATTGATTTTTAAAAGGGGGAATTTTTCCCCCTTTTATTGTTTATAGTAAAATTTCTGAATGACATCCTTTGGGAGACATTTGCCATATAACTTTAAATCTTTTAACAAATTAACTGCTTCTCCTGGATCTACAGCGAAGAAAGTAACTTTGTTTCCACCGCATATAACATTGTTTGAAATCTTCCAGCTTCCTACTTTTATCCAACTTTTTGGAAGTCCCCTAAATCTGTTAAACCAATCTTCATATAAAATTGCTATTTTGACGTTGTTTTCTTCAGTTATTTTTTTTACTTCTCTGATATTATATTTCCCATTTTTTTTCAATTTTGCAACCTCCATATTTGCGATGCCCCATAAATCTACACATCCAATGTCTCCATAATAGTTTGAGGCACCTATATCATTTAATGCAACTGTTTTATCTTTATAAAATCTTTTTAAAAACTGACCCATCTGATATTGCTGTTCATAAATGTTTTTTATCGCCTTTGGTGTTCTAAAAAGTGAGATGAATCCCCTGATTATAAATGGCGAAAAAATAAAAATGGAAATGAAAGATATTATCGCACCTTTAAGGAGTAAATTTTTTTTATGAGATGGAGACTTTATTTTGAGAAAATCTATGATTATTATTGAAATTGCAAATATACCTATGGTTACAATGTAGGCTTCATATCTATAAAAGGAACCAATTCTTGCAAAGAGTATCTGTAAAATGAATGTGGTGAAAATAATAATTGCCACCTTTTTTTTCTCTTCCCAGAGTTTTCCTCTATTGTTTGATAGAAGGCTGAAAATTAAAAGTGTAATTGTTAGAAAAAGGTATACCGTTGGGATAAAGGAGAAGAGTTTTATAAGGGGTTGTGGAATAAATTTAAGAATTCCAACTTTACCTGAAATTGAAAGTATGTTTAAGGAAATTTGATTTAAGAGGATGTGGATTTCTATAAATAGTGAAGAAAGAATATGGTGGATGAACCTGGGAATATTTATGTGGGTAGTTCCGGGGATTCTGCCTTTAAGGAGGACGGAATTTGGAAGGAAAAACCATCCGTTAAGGAGAGATATAGTTCCGTAGATGGCAATGGGTAGGATGCCAGAGAGTGTGAGAAGAAATGGGTGTAGGAATTTTTTTTTAAGGACGAGAAAGATATCTACGATAAATATTAAGAATAGGCCTTCATATCTTGAGGAGACCAAAAAGGGGGCAATTATAAGGAGTGGAATAAACTCTTTAAAGTTGTAATTTTTCTTTGAGAGAATTTTTCCTGAGAGATAGACAAAGGGTAGTGCAAATTGTATAAACATAATGGCTTCAAGGCCTGTAAAGATTAAGGGAATGATGGGAGTGGAGAGGATGATGAGGAGTAGGGAGAAGAGAATATAGGAGTTTTTATTTGTATATTTTTTTAGGAGGTAA
>JALULU010000318.1 GCA_027040585.1 Acidobacteriota bacterium
CTTGGCTGTGGAACATATGGGAATAACATAACCACTGATAACATTACAGCAAAGCACCTAATAAATGTAAAAAGGGTGGCATTTGACTGTAAAAATTATTGTGATTTTAAAACTTTTGACACCAAGGGAAGTGAAAGCATTGATAAAGATGGAATAAGAAACATAGTAAAAGAAGTTTTAGGGGAAATTTTAAACAAAAATAAATAATATGTCACATTTGATTGATTTTACACCCCTATTTATAATTTTTATTTTTGCATTTTTTGTCCCAATTATTTCAGAAAAATTAAAATTTATAAAAATCCCGTGGATAATAATAGAAATAATTGTGGGTATGATTTTGGGGGTTCTTTTTCCTGATATAATCACTTTAAAAAACAAATATATAAATTTTTTATATCTTTTTGGATTTTCTTACCTGATGTTTCTATCTGGATATGAAATAGATTTTGAATATTTGAGAATAAAAAAATTTAAGGGAAAAATCACACTAAGAAAAATTTTAAAGAACAACTTGTTAAGTAGCATAATAATATTTATTCTGACAATTTTTCTATCCTATTTAACATCTCTTGTCTTCTTACATTTTAAACTCATAAAAAATGCGGAATTTATGACACTTATTTTAAGTACCACATCTGTAGGCATTGTTCTCCCCACATTAAAAGAAAAGCATCTGCTTTCAACAAAGTATGGTCAACATTTAATGGTTATATCTCTAATTTATGATATTTTAACTCTTTTTTTACTTGGTATAGAGGCACTATTTCTCACAAATTTGGTAAAGGGTACGCCATTCTCTCTACAAAACTTATTTAAGATTTTTATACCATTCTTAGCGGTTTTTATAATTTATAAAATTGGGAAAAAAATATCAAAATCGAACTTTGTAAAACAAATCTTTTCCCCTTTCTTGCATACATCAGCAGAGCTAAAGCTAAGGGGAGCAATAGCCATAATGACTTTTTTTCTTATTCTGTCTCAGTGGATGGGAGTTGAAGTTATTTTAGGGGCTTTTCTTGCAGGAGCACTACTTTCAGCTCTTTCTTATAAGGAAGGAAGCTCTTTATCACATAAACTTGATACACTTGGTTATGGATTTTTTATACCTATATTTTTCATAATGGTTGGAACTACCTTTGATCTAAAACAGATAGCATCTTCAACTACTGTAATGTTTTTAATTCTATTTGTTATAGTGGCGACATTTTTGGTCAAGATTATTCCATCTTTTATACTAATTCCAATATATGGGTTTCGAAAAACATTCGCTGGGGGATTTTTAATAAGTGCTAAATTAAGTCTAATGATTGCAGCTTCAGAAATCGGTCGTTCCCTGAATATTATCTCTGATGCAATACATTCGGCAATAATTGTAATTGCAATAATTGCATCCACTTTTTCACCTATAGTGTTCAACAAACTATATTCTGAGAGCGAAGAAAAAAAACAATTTAAAGTTATAATTGTTGGTGCAGGAAAAATTGGAAGGGCGCTTGCTCTTAGACTTAAAAGATTGGGTGTTAACTATATATTAATTGATAGAGATGAAAGCGCCTATGAAA
>JALULU010000319.1:0-1204 GCA_027040585.1 Acidobacteriota bacterium
ATTGACACTGTTTAGCAAAAATCAAAATATCGATGTGACGATTTATTCTAAAAATATTTCCAAGCAGCTTAAGCTGGATTTGAAAAAATACAATGCCCAATACAAACCCATAGAGCTAAAATTTTTCAAAGAATCACACGATAGATTTATGATTATTGATGAGCAAGAGGTCTATCACTTTGGTGCGAGTCTCAAAGATTTGGGCAAGAAATGGTTTGCATTTTCCAAGTTTGATGTGGGAGCTTTAGAGATGTTGGGGAGGTTGTCATGAATGAAAAAGGAGTAGCAACTTTAGTCGCTGAAGATAACGCGACTAAAGTCGCGTCCCCAAAGGGATATAAACAGACCAAAGTTGGGGTGATTCCTGAGGAGTGGGAAGCACTGCCGGCAAAAAACTATTTTGAAAAAAGCATCGAAAAAGGTTATGACGGTCTTGAGATTTATTCGGTTACCCTAAATAAAAGCTGGCAAAAACGCAGTGAGCTCGAAAGAGAAATCGGCTCGGATGTCGATGCGAAGAAAAGCCTGTTGGCAAGAGAGGGATACCTTGTTTACAATACCATGCGTATGTGGCAGGGTGCATTGGGATTGGCAGAAAATACGGGGGTAATTAGTCCGGCATACGTAGTCTTGAAGCCCAAAACTACGATTGATCCAAAATTTGCTTTTTACCAATTGAAGTCCTACCGATATTTGCATTATTTGAAATCGTATTCATACGGATTGACGAGTGACAGGCTTCGTCTTTATTTCAATGACTTCGGAATGATCCCTTTTGTTTGTCCACCCCTAAAAGAACAACAAAAAATAGCCCAAATCCTCACTACTTGGGACAGAGCCATCAGCAAACAAGAAGCACTTATCGCCGAGAAAGAGCAGCTCAAAAAAGGGTTGATGCAGAAGCTTTTGAGTGGGGAAGTTCGGTTTGAGGGGTTTGATGGGGAGTGGGAAGAAACACCATTAAAAAAAGTCTTAAAGGAACGAAAAACATTTTTGGAAAAAGGATTGTCACTTGAACATGTATCGCTTACTACGGAAGGTGTAGTTCCTAAAAATGCAAGATATGAAAGAGATTTTTTAGTTAAAGGCGATAACAAAAAATATAAAATTACTCGACTTAATGACATTTGCTATAATCCTGCTAATTTAAAATTTGGTGTTATTTGTAGGAATACTTTAGGTGATGGAATTTTTTCTCCTATAT
>JALULU010000319.1:1214-1558 GCA_027040585.1 Acidobacteriota bacterium
TTTCATAAGTTATTTATTAACATGGAATGATTTTATACAAAGAATAAGGAAGTATGAGCAGGGTACAGTTTATGAGAGAATGGCAGTAAGCCCTAAAGACTTTTTGCTATATAAAATCAAAATTCCACCCAAACAAGAACAACAAAAAATAGCCCAACTCCTCACCACAGCAGACAAAGAGATAGAGCTACTCAAAGAGGAACTTGAAGCACTCAAAGAGCAAAAACGAGGGTTGATGCAGAGGCTTTTGACGGGGGAAGTGAGGGTGAAGGTATGACAGAAACAACAAATGACAGATTTCAAATACATTACTATTTTAAAGATGATTCACACAGTATGAATGC
>JALULU010000320.1 GCA_027040585.1 Acidobacteriota bacterium
CGGTTATGAACTATTTATTAACTTTGCCAATATCAAAAAAGTATAATTTACAAAAATACTTAACAGCCAGTGGACGCTCATATTTGGATAGAGTTGTAAAAAATGGAATAGAAGATAAAGAGGCTTCCAGAAGAATAGAGTTAAAATTCCGCCTTAAAAATCAAAATGCCCTATACGAAATAGAAAAGATACTAGATGAAGATAAGTAATTTCGAACCAAAAGAGTTAAAAAGTGTAGTTAAAAAACTAGAAAGTAGAGCGTCAATTTTAAAGAAAAAAGAGTCACTTCTTAGTAAAATTAAGAGGTGGCTGTTTGGTACATAGTATTTGTATTATATTTCAGAAAGATAATAAATTTTTACACACTTATAATTATTGGAGGTGCCCTTATTTAAATACTGGTCTAAAAAAGCTTCGCTCGTAGCTTATAATACAGTTTGTTTTATCTGCATACTCAAATGCATCTAAGCACTCTTTATCTTTAAAAGATGCCTCTCTGTACTCTTCGTATTTAGCTAGGCTTTGGAAAGTAAAAATTGCTAATGCAACATTGTTTCTACCTTCAGATGGCAAAAAGTATCCATGGTGTGTACCGCCAAATTTATTAACTAGAGGAATCCACATTTTTGCATAAGTCTCAAATTCATTAATCTTTTTTGGGTCGATTATATAGTTTAAATAACAAGTTACCATTTTAAATACTTCCTTCCTTTTCTATAACTAAAATTCTAGCCTCTCCAATTGGGTGTGCGTAGTGCTCAGTGCCAAGAGTTGCATAAAATATATCGCCACTCTCTAATATAGTAGATTTTTCTTTGCCATTTTGCTTGTAAAACATTTCAACTTTTCCATCTAAAACTGCAAAAACCTCTTCGCCATCATTTACATGCCAAATATAAGGTTTGTCTGTCCAATGAAGTTTAACAGTTATGCCATTCATATTCGAAATAAGCTGACTATCCCAAGCATTTTTTGGTCTGTAATCTTTACTTTTAATAATATTCATAACTATTCTACTTCGCCACCGTCATAATAGAATTCGTTTAATCCTGCTAAAAATGCTTCTAGAGTTTTATTATCGCACTCTTGATATTTTGGGTGAGTAGGGGAGCGAAAGATGTTTTTTATTGTTGTTTTACTTATTTTGAAATCGGCTAATTCAAATATAATCTCAACTTCGAACTCTTTTAAGTTTAGGGCAACTCTAAGTTTTTTTATTACTAAGTTGTTATTTAGTACTACATCTTGTGGGGGTGGAGTGTTGCTTTTGCCTCTTTTGTAGCTGACCAAGCCATCCAAAAATATACCAAGCTCTTCGTATGTTGCGTTGACACTATTCTTTTTAGAGTGATTTTTTAAAATACTATCTAATCTCTCTTGGCTCATAAGGAACTCTTCTAACTCGTACATATGTAGAATTTGCCCCCTATTTAATTCAAGGGCTTCTTTAATACTTTTTATAATTTCTGACGGCTTCACTACTTCTTCTCTTTAAGCTCTATTTGCTCTACAGCTTCAGCTAAATCTTGTTTTATTAAAATTACTAACTTTAAGCA